>JAWODX010000406.1:0-5787 GCA_046483085.1 Planctomycetota bacterium | reverse complement strand
TGGGGTACGAGACCGCCGCCTTCACGGCGAACCCGTGGACCTCGCGGTTCTACGGCTACGACCGCGACTTCGACTCCTTCGAGGACTTCATGGCCGGCGACCTCTCGAGCCGGTTCATCGCGGAGGGCAAGCCCCGGGGGCCGATCGCCCCGATCGTCCAGCTGCTCAACTGGTGGCAGGGACAGGACATGTTCATGAGCTGGGAGGCGTTCTACGACGACGTCCTCGCGTGGCTCGCCGACGCCGACCGGCCGTACTTCCTGTGGCTCTTCCTCGTGGACGTCCACACGCCGTACCTGCCCCCGGCCGAACACCTGTCCCGCTCGCGCGCGGTGACGTACCTCGCGAACCTCGCGCTGTTCTTCGGCGGGACGTTCCTTCCCCTGCGATCCGTGTTACACGGCCCTCTCGTCGACGCGTACGAGGACACGATCCGCCACGTGGACCGGTTCGTCGACCGCCTGACGACGGACCTCGAGGCGCTGGGCGAGGAGCCGCTGGTCGTGCTCACCGCCGACCACGGCGAGGCCTTCGGGGAGGAGCCGGTCTTCGGGGAGACGGACGTCTACGGCCACGGAAACGGCGTCGCGGAACACCAGCTCCACGTGCCGCTGGTCGTGCTCAACGGCCCGTCGGGAAGCGTCCGGCGGCCGTTCCCCGTCCGGCGGCTCCCGGCCCTGCTCACGACGCTCGCGACCGGCGGCGACCTCGAGTCGCTCCTCGAACCCGTAGCCTGGGCGCGGACGTACGACCCGGCGGTCCTCGTCCGGGGGGCCGACTGGCGGTACGCCTGGTCTCCGACCGACGAGCGGGTGACCGTCCGGTCCGGCGACGGCTGGACCGAGGTGGACCACCCGGAGCTCGCGTTCGTGGGCCGTCGCCTGGTCGACCGGGCGCTCGAGGGCGAACGCGAACGCCGCCGGATCCGGGACGCGACCGCCGACGTCGCCGCGACGGCGGCGCTGTAAGGTCGGCGTGGCCGCGGGTACGCTGGCGGCTCGCCGGAGCGCCCGTTCGGGACGCGTCGGGAACGACCGAAGGAGATTTTCCCCTCCTCTCGAATGTGGGCCGATATGGCTACCGAGCCGCCACCGCCGACGGAGGGGCGAGTCGCGGAGGGCGCGACCCGACACGAGGGCGGGACCGAACTCGAGCGGACGATCGGGCTCAGCGGCGGGCTCGCGATCGGCGTGGGGACGATGATCGGCGCCGGCATCTTCGTCTTCCCGGGGCTCGCCGCCGGGCGGGCGGGGCCGGCCGCCGCGGCCTCGTTCGCGATCGGCGCGGTTATCGCGCTGCTCGTGGCGCTCCCGACCTCCGAACTGGCGACGGCGATGCCGCGCAGCGGCGGTGGGTACTTCTTCATCTCCCGCGGGATGGGCGCCGCCTTCGGGGCGATCGTCGGCATCGGCCTGTGGCTCGGCCTCGTGTTCGCGTCGGCCTTCTACCTCGTCGGCCTGGGCGAGTACGCCGTAGCTACCCTCGCGGAGGCCGGCGTCCCGGTCGGCGGCGGGTCGATGGCCGTCCTCCTCGGGGTCGCCGTCGGCGCCGGCCTGACGGCGATGAGCGTCCTCGGGACGGAGAACACGGCGGCGCTCCAGAACGTCGTCGTCGGCATCCTGCTCCTGCTGTTGAGCGTCTTCCTCGTCTACGGCACCCTCGACGCCCTCGGCGTCTTCGGGCGCGAGCGCATCCCGGAGGGGTTCGCGCCGCAGGGGTACGCCCCGATCCTGACGACCGCGGCGCTCGTGTTCACCTCCTACCTCGGGTTCGCCCAGGTGGCGACCGTCGCCGGCGAGATCACCGACCCGGGACGGAACCTGCCGCTCGCGATGGTCGGCTCGGTCCTCCTCGTCGGCGTCTTCTACGTGCTCACCATCTTCGTGTCTACCAGCGCCCTCGGCAGCGAGGCGCTCGCGCTCGCCGGCGAGGTCGCCGTCGTCGAGGTCGCCCGCGAGTTCTTCGGCCGGCCCGGCGCGGTCGCCATCCTCTTCGCCGGGCTGCTCGCGACGCTCTCGAGCGCGAACGCCTCGATCCTCTCGGCCTCGCGGGCGCTGTACGCCGTCAGCCGCGACGCGATCGTTCCGCCGCGGGCGAGCCGGATCAACCTGCGCTACGGCACGCCGCACGTCGCGCTGGCGCTGGTCGGCGGGCCGGTGATCGTCCTCGTCGGCACCGGGCAGACGGAGCTGCTCGCGGAGGTCGCCTCCTTCCTCCACCTCGTGATGTACGGGCTGATCTGCGTCGCCCTGCTCGTCGTCCGCCGGACCGAGCCCGACTGGTACGACCCCGACTTCACCGTCCCCGGCTACCCGCTCGTCCCCCTGGCCGGCGCGGTCTCGAGTTTCGGCCTGATCGCGTTCATGCAGCCGACCTCGCAGGTCGTCGGCGCCCTCGTCATGGTCGGCGCCTTCGGGAAATATGAAACAAAGGAGCAGCACCGCTGCGTCCCGTCGTATACCGACCATCATCGACCTCCACGAGCTCCGATTATAGGCTGTCATTCTACGGAATCGTGGGGCCGTGAATCAATGAATACCGCGCCGGCCGGCCGCCACCCCCGGGAGCGCGCCCCGTGCTTGTAGCCGCCTCGAGGCGGCCCTATAATGAGACCGGTGGGAGCAAACTCCGCACGGCCGCACGACTGCATCCTCCTCGCCGCAGGCACCTCATCCCGCATGGGCCGATCCAAACAAGTGGAGCTCGTAGCCGGCTCGCCGCTCTTTTCCTACGCCCTCGAGACCGCGCTTGCCGCGTGCCGGGCTGTCGTCCTCGTCGAGGGCGCCGTTTCTCTCCGGCGCCTCATACCGAACGATCCGCGCATTACACTCGTCACAAACGAGGACTACCGCCGGGGCCAGCTCGGCTCGCTCCAACGCGGGCTGCAACACCGGCAAACCGAAAGCGCCTTCATTATGCTCGCCGACCTGCCACTCGTGCGAGCGGAGACCTACCACCTCGTTGCCGCGGCCGCCGGCGGTACCACCGCCGCCGAGGCGGCCTACCCGACCCACGCCGGCAGACGAGGCCATCCGGTCTTCGTCGGGCCGCGCGCGGTCGAGCTTCTCATGTCGGCGCCGCCCGAGCGCCGGGCAATGGAGGTCATTGAGCCGCTGCACCCGCGGGCCGTAGAGGTCGACGATGAGGGGATCTACCGCGATGTCGACACGCCCGGCGAGCTCTCCGCCTTCCGGGGCGCCTGAGCACCGTGGCCCGCCCCCGTCGTGCGGGCCCCGCACCCCGCGGCGGCCCGGCGACGCAGACGCTTCCCGAGGCACCCCGCGGCAGCGCTGCGTCATCAACAGGCTTCTATATACTACCTAGGCTTCCTTGTACTCGGCCACGAGGCTTTCCATCACGCTCTTGCCGTCGCCGAAGAGCATTAGGGTGTTATCGGCGGCAAAGAGCGGGTTGGGAATGCCGGCAAAGCCGGGGCTCAGGCTGCGCTTAATGACCACCACCGTGCGCGACTTGTCCACGTCGAGGATGGGCATCCCCGCGATGGGACTGTCGGAGGCCTCACGCGCCTGCGGGTTCACGACGTCGTTCGCCCCGAGCACGATGGTGACGTCGGTCTGGGGAAACCCGGGGTTTATCTGGTCCATCTCGCGCAGCTTGTCGTAGGAGATGTCCTCCTCGGCGAGCAGCACGTTCATGTGCCCCGGCATCCGCCCGGCAACGGGGTGAATGCCGAACTCCACCTCGATGCCGTCGGCCTCCATCGCTTCGGTGAGCATCCGCACCGGCGTCTGCGCGCGCGCCACCGCCATGCCGTAGCCCGGCACGATCACCACCCGCTGAGCGGTCTTCAGGATCATCGCCACCTCGTCGGCGGAGGTCTGCTTGATCTTCCCGGCGTAGATGTCGTCCTGTTGGGCCGACTCCTGCACCGCCCCCACGCCGCCGAACAGCACATTGGCAAGCGAGCGGTTCATCGCCTTACACATAATGGTCGTTAGGATGATGCCGGACGCTCCCACAAGCGAGCCTGATATAATGAGGATGTTGTTCGACAACACAAAACCGGTCGCTGCAGCCGCAATACCGGAATAGGAGTTCAGAAGCGCAATGACGATCGGCATATCGGCCCCGCCGATGGCAATGACCAAGAGCACCCCGAGGAGCGCGCCGAGCCCCACGAGCAGCCAGTAGTATTCGGTAAGCTCGGGGTTGAGCACCAAAAACACCCCAACCGCGATTCCCGCACCGAGGATGAGCACCTTCACGAGCTGCTCGCCCGGATAGCGTACCGGTTTTTCGGTGACGAGACCCTGAAGCTTTCCAAAGGCAATGAGGCTGCCGAGAAAGGTCACCGCGCCGATGAGCCCGGAGGCCACCGTGGCAATCCGGAACTGGAGGTCCGCCTCCATGGCGGCACCCGCCTCGGCTGCTTCGGCTCCCGAGCCGGCAAGGGCCATCACCTGAAACAACACCGCCCCGGCCACAAGCGCGGAGGCGATACCGCCGAAGCCGTTGAACAGCCCGACGAGCTGCGGCATGGCCGTCATCTTGATGCTCAGCGCGAGGATGATCCCGAGGATCGCTCCCACGAGCAAGCCGGCCACGATCAGCCCGTAGCTCAGGATCTGTTCGTTGAGAAGCGTCACGAGGATGGCAATGAGCATGCCGGTGGCGCCCATCAAGTTGCCGCGCACCGCGCTCTTCGGATGGGTGAGGCCCTTCAGGCCCGTTATGAACAGCACCGCGGCGAGAAGGTAGGCAAGATTGACGAATACGGCAGAGTTCATGATTTAATCCTTCTTCCTGAACTTACTGAGCATGCGATGGGTGACGAGAAACCCGCCGACAACGTTGGTGGTCGCAAAGACGAGCGCGGCCAATCCCAGCACAACGGTGACCGTCTCCTGCCCGCTTCCCACCGCCAGCATCGCGCCGATCACGGTGATGCCGGAAATGGCGTTTGCCCCCGACATAAGCGGCGTATGAAGGATCGGGGGAACTTTCGTGATCACCTCGAATCCGACAAATATTGCAAGCACGAACACCGTCAATATGTTTACAAAGGATAGAGCTGCTTCCATGGGTGGCCTCCTAGAGTCCGAGTCGCTCTTTGAGATCGTCGTTGCCCACCGTGCCGTCTCGGGTGACCATCGTGGAGGAGATGATCTCGTCTTCGGTGTCGAGGGCAATTTCGCCGTCTTTTACCATTGTGGCAAAGAACGTGGTGATGTTTTTCGAATACAACATGCTCGCATTCGAGGCAAGCGTCGAGGCCACATTCTCCGGACCGAGAATCGTGACCCCGTGGTGCTCGACCGTCTTACCGGACTGAGAGAGCTCACAGTTGCCGCCGCGCTCGGCGGCGAGATCGACGATAACCGAGCCGGTGGGCATGGCCTTCACCATATCCTCGGTGATGAGAACCGGCGCCTTCTTTCCCGGGACTGCGGCGGTGGTAATGACGACATCGGTCTCGGAGACCACACCGGTCATGAGCTCGCGCTGCTTGCGGTAGAAATCCTCGTCCATTTCCTTTGCGTAGCCGCCCGAGCTCTCCGCCTCATCGGTTTCGAGCTCCATCTCCACGAATTTCGCGCCGAGGCTCTTCACCTGTTCCTTGACCGCCGGGCGAATGTCGTAGGCGCTCACCAGCGCCCCAAGCCGTTTTGCCGTGGCAATCGCCTGTAGGCCCGCAACGCCGACTCCCACGACAAAAACCTTTGCCGCCACGATCGTACCGGCGGCGGTCATCATCATTGGAAACATTTTCGGCAGGTGATTGGCGCCGAGCAGCACCGCTTTGTAGCCGGCGAGGTTCGCCATCGA
>JAWODX010000398.1:0-3306 GCA_046483085.1 Planctomycetota bacterium | reverse complement strand
ATGCGATATGGCTATGCCGTGGAATATGATTTCGTCCCTCCAACTCAGCTACGGCCTTCTCTTGAAACCAAGGTCGTTGATGGCCTTTTTCATGGTCGTCGGTGAGTTCAGAGACCATGGGCCGACAGCCCAGGCCGTTCCAGATCTCCACCAGGTTGGCAGGCCCGAACTTCGGCTTTGACGGCTCGATTCCGTCGCCGCCGTCCGGAACCACCTCAGCCGGAACTTCGCCAACCGTCTCTGGAGAGGGGGCGTCGGCGGACGGCGCAGCCGGTCCGGCGACACAGGCGCTAGCCTGTAACCTAGGTTTCGTTTCCGTTTCCGTTTCGTTTCTAGGACTACCAGTAGGCTCCTGGTAGTCTACTGGTAGCCTACCGGGAGTTTCCGGGGAATTCTCTGGAAGCATCTCTAGTAATATCGAATACTTAGCGTATTTTTTGCCTGAAGGGTATTGCGCTTCTTCCCATTTGAGCCACGGAGGCAATGGGATGACGGGAGGGGAGGGGTTGTTTAGATTTTGGTGCTTAAGAAGATTTTTGATCCAATGGTATGTTTTGCCGTTTACCTGATAGGGAAGGATCTTGCCCATATCTGCCCTATGAGCCGTACCGGCACTTCGAGGTCCGGCGGCTCTTCCACGGCGGCCTCCTCCCGGTCGTGCTCCAGGAGCTCCTGCTGCGACGCGGCGTCAAGCTCCTGCTCCACACGCGGTTCGTTGACGTCCGCCTGGCGGGGAATCGCATCACCGAGTGCGTCATCCGGGGGCCGTCCGGCCCGGAGGCGCTGCGGGCGAAGCAGTTCATCGACTGCACGGGCGAGGCGGAGGTCGCCCACCTGGCCGGGTTCGAGACGATGAAGGGCCGGGCGGCCGACGGCCGCCAACTCCCCATGTCGATCCTGTTCTTCATCCGCGAGCTCGACGGCGTCGACCCACAGGTCCCCGAGGGCTGGTGCGAGCCGATCCGACCGGGCGACGACCTGCCGATGATCAGCCCCTGGCGGAACGGGCCGGGGAGCAAGGCGCTCAAGGTCAAGGTGACCGGTTACGACTCGACCGACACCGAGTCGCTGACCGCCGCCGAGCTGGCCGGCCGACGCCGCATGATCCAGGTGCTCGACTACCTCCAGCGCGTCGAGCGCAAGCCGTGGTACCTCGACCGCGCATCGCCGATCATCGGCATCCGCGAGGGGCGGCGCATCGTCGGCGACTGCGTGCTCACCGAGTCCGACGTCCGCGCCGGCCGCGCGTTCGACGACGGCGTCGCGGTCGGCACGTTCTACATCGACGCACACGACCCGACGACCGACGCCCGCGTCGCGCAGATCGCGGACCGCGAGGCGCGGCGCGTGCCGCCGTACCAAATCCCGCTCCGTTCGCTGATGGCGCGGGACGGTGCGAACCTGTGGATGGCGGGGCGGTGTCTCTCGGCCGATGCGATGGCCCACGCCTCGGCCCGCGTCGCGCCGACGGGCGCGATGATGGGCCAGGCCGTCGGGATCGCCGCCGCGCTTGCTGCGCGGAACGGCTGCGGCCCGCGCGACGTCGACCCGGCGGAGGTGCGCCGGATCGTGATCGAGCGCGGCGGCCGGCTCGACCTGGACCGGATCGGGAGGCCGTGAACATGGCAGGCGCCGAACGGCCCAACATCCTCTTCCTGATGACCGACCAGCAGCGCTGGGACGCGCTGGGTTGCGCGGGGAACCCGATCGTCCACACGCCGAACCTCGACGCACTCGCCGGGTCGGGGGTCCGCTTTCGCGAGGCGTGCACGTCGACGCCCGTCTGCGTGGCCGCCCGGATGAGTTTCATCACCGGCCACCGGATCGCCCGGCACCATTGGACGACGAACTCCGCCCTGCCCGGGCCGGTCCCCGAGCTGCCGACGCTGATGACCCTGCTGCTCCGGGCGGGGTACTGGACCCACGGCGTGGGGAAGATGCACTTCCGAGGCCGGCACTACGGGCTCCGCAGCCGTCTGACGATGGAGGAATGCGTCCGGCACGCCGTCGACGACGACTACATCCGATACCTGCGCGGCCGGGGCGTCCGGACCGCTTTTCCGAACGGCCTGCGCGATCTGCTCTACTACCAGCCGCAGACGAGCGGCATCCCCCGCCGGCATCATCCGAACACCTGGGTGGCGGACCGGTCCGTCGAGTTCCTCCGCGAGCACACCCGCTATCGGGCCGATCAGCCGTTCTTCCTCTGGTCGTCCTGGATTGCCCCGCACCCGCCGTTCGCGCCGTGCGAACCGTACGACGAGATGTACGATCCCGCCGAGGTCCCGGCCCCGGTCCACACCGAGCGGGCCGTCTCCGACCTGCCGTCGACGCTCTGGAGTGACCGCGCGCGGCTGGACGGCGCCCACCGGGACCCCGGGCGCATCCGCCGGATCCGGGCGCTGTACTATGGGCAGATCTCGCACGTGGACGAGTGCATCGGGCGGATCCTCGACGAGCTCGGTTCGCTCGGGCTCGCGGACGACACGGTCGTCCTCTTCTTCTCCGACCACGGCGACATGCTGGGCGACCACGGCCTGTCGCAGAAGGGCTGCCCGTACGAGCCGGCGGTGCGCGTGCCGCTGCTCCTTCGGTGGCCCGGGCGGACCGCGGCGGGGACCGCCTGCGACGACCTCGTCGGCCTGACCGACGTGCTCCCGACCCTGGTCGAGCAACTGGGCCTGGAGTACCCCGAGTCCGAGCACGGGGCGCTGCCCGGGGCGAGCCTGCTCGCCGCGGCCGGCGGCGGCCTGGCGTCGCCCCGGGACGTGTTCGTCATCGACTACGGCCACGGCCGGAAGCGGTGGATCGCGCTGCGCTCGCGGCGGTACAAGTACGCGTTCCACGCCTGTGACGGCGGCCGTGAGGAGCTGTACGACCTGGGCGCCGATCCGCACGAGACGCGCGACCTCGCGGCCGAGCAGCCCGAGCCGGCCGTCCAGTTCCGCCGCCGGGCGCTCGACTGGGAACGGGAGCACGGCCCGCCCGGGACGCTGGACGGCGACCGCTTTCGCACGTACCCCGCCCCGGGGCATGTGCCGTCCGAGGACGAATGCCGGGCGGTCGTCCTCAACCAGGGCCGCTGGCCGTGGAACCTCCCGGCCGACGAGCGGGACTCGGTCGAACCGTATGCCGAGGCGTTCACGCGCGCGATCGGCAAGGAGACCACGCTGGCGCCGGACAAGCTCAGCCTGGCCGAGTACAAGGCGAAGGGCGGCGAGCCGCTCACCGGGACGCCGTGGGAGGGCGCCTGGGAGAACGCCTGAGGGCCGAGCTTGACGCTCTTCGGCCGGCGCGGATGATGAG
>JAWODX010000347.1:0-4014 GCA_046483085.1 Planctomycetota bacterium | reverse complement strand
GCTGTTACGCCACGCGCGAGGACGTGTCGACCGCGCTGTGGGCGGTCGACTATCGGCTGGAGACGGGCGACATGATGGCGCGGAGCGGCGAGACGCTCCGCACGGTCGCCGACCGGGCGCGGCTGGTCATCCACCTGCGTGCCGCCGACCCGGACAAGGCGGCGGACGGGTTGGCGGCGGTAGTCGTGCTCAACGGCGGCAGGAAGACGGTGGGCCTGACGCCCGGCCCGAACGCGTCGCTGGTTGCGACGACCGACCTGCCCGTCCCCCGCTCCCGAAAAAAATCTTACGTCCGCGCACTGGTCTGTCATAATGGACAGCCGATATTGGCGCTGAACCCGATTTTCCTCGCCCCCGAGGCCGCCATCGGAGGAGGACCGTGATCTGCGCCGTGCATCAGCCGCAGTACCTGCCCTGGCCCGGCTACCTGAGCAAGCTCGACGCCGCGGACGTCTTCGTCCTCTACGACGACACGCAGTACAAGCACAACGAGTGGCAGAACCGGAACCGCATCAAGACAGCAAACGGGGTGCAGTGGCTGACGGTCCCCGTTCATCATCACAGCGACGAGCGGATCCGCGACGTGCGAATCGACAACCGCCACGCCTGGGCGCGAAAGCACACCAACGCCCTGGCCGCAAGCTATCCCCGGGCCGACCACTACGGGACGTACGGCCCGGCGTTCGAGGCGATCCTCGGCCGCCGCTGGGACCGGCTCGCCGAGCTGAGCGCGTCCACCATCGCCGCCCTGTGCGATGCGGTCGGGTTCGACACACCGACCGTTCGGTCGTCGGAACTCGACTACCGCGGCCGCGCGACCGACGCGCTGGTGTCGATCTGCGAGGCGGTCGGCGCGGGGACGTACCTCTCGGGGCCGGGCGGCCGGGCATACCTGGAGCCGGAGAAGTTCGCGGCGGCCGGCCTCGAGCTCCTCTTCCACGAGTTCGATCCGCCCCGCTATCCGCAGCCGTTCGGTGAGTTCGTGCCCGGCCTGTCGGCCGTCGACCTGTTGTTCAACTGCGGCCGGGCGGGGGCCGAGCTGATCCGCTCCGCCCGCCGGCTCACCGAGCCCGACGGGGCGGCCGTTCCCGCGAGAACCCAGAGGGAGCCGAGATGAACGTACTGGCGATCGGGGCCCATCCGGACGACGTGGAGTACGGCTGCGGCGGGTCGCTGCTCCGCTTCGCCGGGGCCGGCCACGGCGTGTACCTGTTTGTCGCCACCGGGGGCGAAGAGGGCGGCGAGGCGGCCGTCCGCCGTCGCGAGCAGGAAGCGTCGGCGAGGCTCCTAGGCGCGGCGAAGACGTTCTGGGGCGGGTACGCCGACACCCGGCTCCCCCTGAAGCAGGAGCTGATCTCGAAGATCGAGTCGGTGGTGAGCGAGGTGCAGCCGTCGCTCATCTTCGGACACGCGCCGAGCGACACCCACCAGGACCATCGCGTGCTGGCCGACGCGACGCTGTCCGCCACGCGGTATACGAAGAACGTCCTGCTGTACGAGGTCCCGACGACCGAGCATTTCATGCCCACGATCTTCATCAGCATCCGCGATACGCTGGAGCGGAAGATCGAGGCGCTCCGGGCGCACGAATCGCAGGTGGACAAGACGCGGATCGAGGACCTCGACATCGTGACGATCGCCCGCTCGAACGCGAACTTCCGCGGCATCCAGGGGCGCACGACCTACGCAGAGGCATTCCTGCCGGTTCGATACGCCGTCGAGCCGGCGCCAGGCGAGTGAACCCGGCCGGGACCATGTCCGACACGATCCCCCATTCACGCCCGACGCTGGGCGGGGCCGAAGCCGATGCGGCCGCCGACGCCGTGCGCTCCGGCTGCGTGGCCGCCGGCGAGCGCACGGCGGCGTTCGAACGCGAACTCGCCCGCGCGGTGGGCCTCGCCGGAGCGGTCGCCGCGTCGAGCGGGACGGCCGCGCTGTACGCCGCCCTGCGGGCGCTGGGCGCCGGCGAGGGCGACGAGGTGCTCGTCCCGAGCTTCGTGTGCACGGCGCTGCTGCACGCGACGTGGGCGGCCGGGGCGACGCCGGTCGTCTGCGATATCCACGAGGACGCGAACCTCTCGGCCGACGCCGCCCGGGCGAACCTGACCGGGCGGACCGCCGCGATCATCGTGCCGCACCTGTTCGGCAAGCCGGCGGCGATCGAGCCGCTCCTCGAGCTCGGCCCGCCCGTCGTCGAGGACTGCGCCCAGTCGCTGGGCGCGGCGACCGGGCGGGCCGGCGCGTGCGCAGTATTCAGCTTCTACGCGACCAAGATGATCGCCACGGGCGAGGGCGGGGCGGTCGCGTCGGACTCGCGCGAGCTGCTCGACCGGGCGCGGGACGTGATCGAGTACGACAAGAAGTCGGACGCCCGGCGCCGGTTCAACCTGAAGTTCAATGACATCGCGGCGGCGATCGGCCGGGTCCAGCTCTCGCGGCTGGCGGGGTTCGTGGCACGCCGGCGCGAGATCGCCGACACGTACCGCCGCGAGCTCGACGGCCTGCCCGGCGTCGCCCTGCCCGACACGACGGGGTCCGCGTGCTTTCGGTACGTCATCGGGGTGGACGATCCGGAAGCGGTGATCGCGTCGGCGGCGTCGAAGCGGGTGGTCCTCGCGCGTCCGGTCACTCCGCCGCTTCACCGCGTCGTCGGCGGCGAGTGCCCGGACGCAGACCGGGCATTCGGCCGCGCGGTGTCGCTGCCGATCTATCCGTCGCTGACCGAGGGCGCCGCGTCCCGGGTGGTCCGGGCGGTGCGGGAGGCCGTGACCGGTCGTTCATCTTCCTGAGGAGGTACGGGTGGGTTCGCCGGCAGTCAGTCCTCGCGCCAATCTGGCCGTGGTGGCGGCAGCCCTCGTCGCGGCGGTGGTGATCGGGGCGTCGGTCGTCCAGGGGGCGGCCGGGTCGCCGATGATCGCGGGCCTCCTGCTGGGCGGGGCGATCGCGCTGGCGCTGACGCCGGCCGCGGCGTATCTGTCGTACCGAGTCGGGGTGCTCGACCGTCCGGACGAGCGCAAGTTCCACGAGCGTCCGATGCCGCTGCTGGGGGGCCTGGCGGTGCTGGTGGCGTTCGGCGCGGCCCTGCTGGTCTGCCTGTACGGGTTTTCGCGGAACGGGTATTTCCCGGCGGCGGGGGTGGTGCGGGGCCGGCTGCTGGCGATGCTGGGCGCGGGGGCGCTGGTCGCCCTGATGGGGGCGGTCGACGACAAGTGGGGGCTGAAGGCGGGCGTCCGCCTGGGAACCGGGGCACGAACTGCTTGGGGTGGATCGGCTCCATCTCCAGATCCTGCTCGGCCATCAGACAGCGGTACGTCCTTGCGATTTCGTTTCTGTCGACCCGGGCGACTCCCTCGAACTCGTCGAGACTTCGCGGGATACCCTGCTTTCGGCAGGCAATATACAGACTCCCGCAGGCGACCCCCTCGATCGACCGGCCCTGGACGAGGTTACCCTCGAGTGCCTCCCGGTAGATCATCGAGGCTTGCTCGCTGACCTGTTCCGGAATGCCGAGCGCACTCGACATCCGGTTGATCTCGCTGAGTGCGAGCTGGAGATTTCGTTCACCCGCCTTGCTGATCCGAACCCGCTTTTGCCAGGTCCGCAGCCGTTTCATCGTCTCCTTTTTCCGCGGAGAGAGCGGCTTGCCCTGTGCGTCGGTGTCTTTCCAGTGGATTTTCGTCGTCAATCCTCTATCGTGAAGCATCTGTGTCATCGGTGAGCCGACACGAGATTTGCGCTGGTTTTCCTGGTGGGTAAACGCTGACCACTCGGCTCCTGTATCGATCATCCGGTTGCGAAGCACGCAGCCACAGTCTTCACAGACGATTTCCCCCCTGACGTCGTCTGATCGGGTCGCACTGCTCCCACACTCCGGGCAATCGTCGGTCACTTCTCGCTGTGTTTCTGACTTGGTGTCGGTGTAGACAAATTCTCCACTCATCTGAATTCACCCCGCTCTATCCACCGGTACGATACCGCCACCCGCGCCAGAGTGTCGATCGACCCGCTTCTGTC
>JAWODX010000292.1:0-4809 GCA_046483085.1 Planctomycetota bacterium | reverse complement strand
AGGGAATGAATACGATCCTTCCGGGGAAAGACCCACTGCAGGGGGCCAATATAATGATAATTCTCCTATGATGTTATAGGATACTTTAATAAGAGCTTCTTTTCTTGTCTTAAGAAATGTCTTAATCTTTACTTTTTCTATTCGATTTTTATCTAAAATTAAAAAAGAAACATCTCTATAAATTCCTGGCTGCTCATCGCCGACGGGGTCCCCTTCCGCGTGGGCGGCCCCGGTGTCGGGGCCGACCGGACCTGCTGCGTGCTGTCGGCCGGCGCGGGCCTGGCGGCGCCGCCGATCGACGTCGGGACGGCGGCGGGGACTCTCGGGTTCCTGCTGGCCTGCGAGGGGCACGCCGAGCCGGGCACCCCGGTCGCCCGGGTCACGCTCCGCTACGAGGACGGGCTCGAGACGCAGCTCCCGGTGCGGTACGGGATGGAGGTGCTGGACTGGAACGAGCAGGGACGGGGCCTGGACAACGCGGTGGTGGCGTGGAAAGGACGGACGCTTGCCGGGCTGCCGGCGGCGATCTACGCGACGAAGTGGGAGAACGGCCGGGCGGGCGTGGCCGTGGAGAGCGCCACGTTCTCGAGCACGCAGAGCGGGGTCGTGCCGATCCTGCTCGCCCTGTCGGCCGTCGAGTGAACGCCCGGGAGAGGGGGGTTACTCGGTCTCTTCGTCGTCGGCCTGGGGCTCGTCGGTCGGCTCGGGCGGGGCGGTCAGGATTTCGGTCAACCGTTCCTGGACGGTGCGCTGGACGTCTCGCTTGTGCTCGACCGGGATGCGGTAATGGTATTTCTCTTCCAGGATCGCCAGTGTCTTGCCGGCGACGGCGTATGCGACGTCTTCGATCTTCATGGGGCCTCCTGTGGTGTCTGCGGGTGGCGGGGGTCCGCCGTGCTCACATGACTTCGGTCTCCAGGATCTGTGTCAGCTTGGCCTTGACCTGCTCCAGTTCCTCTTCCGAGAGCTTGGGGTCGAGCACGCGATGGAGTTCCTTCGATCGCGATCGGCGGAGGACGAGGTATTCGTTCCCGTCGCGGCGCTCGACGTCCCGGAGCTTCAGCTTCTTCTTCCGCATCAGCATCAGGCCGAGGATGTAGCGGAAGTTGCGTTTCGCCGGCACGTCGTCTTCGTCGGCCAGTTGTCGGAAGAAGTCGAAGATCACGTGATCGTCGACGAACACCTTCTTCGGCTCTTCCTCCCGTGGGACCTCGGTCTTCCAGAACGAGAACGGCTGGCCGCGGTCGGGGTTCTCCGGCTCTTCCCAGCAGGCGGGGCAGAAGTCCTTTCGGAGGAACGCGCCGGCGGCCTCGTAGAGTGCGGAGAAGTAGGCGTCCCCTTCGACGAACTCGCGGTCGCAGGTGGCGCAACGGCGTTCCGACTCGGCGATGTCCCAGTCCACAACGCTCACCCAGAAGAGTCGCGACAGAGGGGGGAGCCGGCCCTCATCCGAGCGCTCATTTTCGTATCCGCTTCGAGATCTTGTCAAGCACTTTCCGCGCCGCGGCCCGGGCCGGCTTGCCGGTCTCGGCGAGCTCGTCCCGCGTCCGGTTGACCAGCTCTTCGTCTTTCAGGAACGCGAGGTTGATCTCGACGTTGAGCTGGGCGCCTTCCAGCGCCCCGAGGCAGAGCGCGGCGGCGACGCCGACGTCGCTGACGAGGTTCGGGTTGGCGAGCTGGCCGAGTTCCTTGAGGGTGTCGATCACGTCGGCGCAGGCGCGGAACGTCTTGAGCGGGGGCTGCATGGCGGCCCGCAGCCCCGTCTGGATGGCCGCCCGGCGCGCCTTTCGTTTCTCGTCCGACTTGGTCGACATGCCGAACGCCTGGGAGACGTTGGCGTAGGCGGCCACGTCTTCGTCGACCAGTTCGAGCAGTTCCTCCCGTGCGGCCCGGCAGCGGTCGAGCAGCTCGTTCACCCGCGGCCAGACGTCCTTGTACTTCTTCTGGTCCACGGTGAAGTTGGCGGCCATGCAGGCCATGGCGGCGCCGAGCGACCCGGCAAGGGCGGAGGCGCTCCCGCCGCCGGGCGTCGGCTGCCCGGCCGCCGCGTCCGACACGTACGTCTCCAGCGGCTCCGTTCGGTATGGCATTGCCGTTCTCCGTCGGTCTCGCTTCGGGCTCCGGTCGTCCCGTCCGTCCCAGGTCGCCCCAACCTAACAGAAACGTCCCCGATGTCAACCGTCGATGTCGACTGAGGCATTTGCCATGTCCCCTGCTGCGATCATAAATTGTCGCCGAGGTCCATGACCTCGGTCTTTCTCCGGCCTCATGGAGGCCGGCTACAGTCACGCCAGCTTGATCACACTGGACATGGCAAATGCCTCGACTCCGGGCGGCCTCCTCGGCGAGGGCGCCGGACGGAGCCTGCCGGGGCCGGTCACCGGCGGCCCTTCGTGCCCGAGTGCGGGAACACGAAGAGCAGTGCCATGCCGGCGAGGAACCCGCCGACGTGCGCCCAGAAGGCGACGCCGCTGAACGCCTCGGGCCTCGACAGGGCGGCGACGCCGTTGTTGAGCTGGATGAAGAACCAGAAGCCGAGCACGATGACGGCGGGGATTTCGATGAACGTGATGAGGAAGAAGATGGGGACGAGGGTGAGGATGCGTGCCCGCGGGTAGAGGAGGAGATAGGCGCCCATCACGCCGGCGACGGCGCCGGAGGCGCCGATGGTCGGGAGGGCGGAGTGTCGGTAGACGACGAAATGGAGCCCGCCGGCGCCCAGGCCGCAGATGAGGTAGAAGCCGAGGAACGGGAGATGGCCGAGCCGGTCTTCGACGTTGTCGCCGAAGAGCCAGAGCCACCACATGTTGCCGATGACGTGGAGCCATCCGCCGTGGAGGAACATGGAGGTGAAGAAGGTGGCGGCGGCCGGGACGGGGCCGTCTGGAAACCCGACCTGGCGGGCCCAGGCGGGGTCGGTCAGCCGCCGGGGGACCATGCCCCAGAGGAGGAAGAGCTTTTCGAGCTGTTGGGGCGGGAGCGAGAGTTCGCGGAGGAAGACGACGGCGTTGGCCGCGATGAGGAGGAGGACGATGATGGGCGGCCGACGGCTGGGCACGTTGTCGCGAAGCGGGATCATGGGTTCGTTGTCGGCTCCTCACCGACGGGTCTTTCAGCGCATTCTACCCCGCGGGCGGCGCCGTGCAAGCGGCGCTCCCCACGCGGCCGGAACGGGGCTGTGGGGCGGGCGGGATGCCGCCGCGGCTCACGAGTTCGCCCGGCGTCCCGAGACGCTGACGACGATGACGCGCAGGTCGCGGTCGCCGTTGTTTTCGAGCCCGTGCCGGCCGCCGGGGAAGACGGCGGTGACGTCGCCGGGTCCGATGTCGACCTGCCGGTCGTCGAGGGTCATCCGGCCGTGCCCGGAGACGACGTAGTAGTATTCCTCGTCGTTCTCGTGGCGGTGGGTGCCGATCGAGGTGCCCGGCGGGAGGATGTCGTCGTGGAAGAAGTTGAGGTGTTTCTCCCGCAGGTCTTCGCGGCCGAGCACGCCGACCCACTGGATGCTTCCGACGCCGTCGTGGCAGGACGAGATGGGCTTGTGCGGCATCTGCGGCCGCCGTTTGTGCAGCGTGGTGCTTGCCATGTCCGGTCCCTTTTGGCGACGCGGCCGGGGTCTGCCTGTTGCGGCCCCGTGGCGGAGGAGGAGTGGATCTGGCCGCTCATGGGCGGGATCGGCCGCGGCGCCGGTCAAAAGAAAAGCACCCGCAAGCGTGGTCGCGGGTGCTTCTCCTGGATCCACGGTGTGCCTAGAGGTCCTGGGGCTTGACGGTCGACCTCTTGTTGGCCTTGGTCCGCTCGACGGCGTCGTCGAGCATTGCCGCCACCTTGCTGTTCAACGCTTCGACGGCATCGCCCGCTGTCATGCAGCCCTTCCCCTTGATGTACGCCTTGACCTTGCTCGTTACAACCATCATATCCGCCATGCTATGGTCACCTCCCTTCCAGACGGAGTAGAGTAAACGGAGGCCGTTGACCCGGCCTCACAAAACTTGCCCGCCATTCTATCGCGTCAATGGGGCGTATAAAAGCATTATTTTGCATTTTTCGCGGTTCTGGGCGGCGTGGGCGACGCGGTGTGCCGCCGGCAGGGGGCTGTGGGTCGACGGCCCGCGGCGATCCTGCGGCTCCAATCAGGCACCTGTCGAGCAGGCGTGCTCGCTCGCTGGGCGGCATGCCCGGGTGTCCGGTCCACCGTTTCGCGGTCGCTCCTTATACCTCCGCCCCTCCGATCTTGCCCTCTTCGATGTCCAGGTCACTCCGCTTTTCGATGCGGTCGACACGGCCATCGCGGATCCACACGATCCGGTCGGAGGCGCTGAGCATTTTCATGTCGTGGGTGGCGGTGATGATGGTGACCTTGGCCGTTTCGTTCATTTCCTTGAGGAGTTCGATGATCTCCTGGCCGGTATTGAGGTCGAGGTTTCCGGTGGGTTCGTCGGCGAGGATGACGGCGGGGTCGTTGGCCATGGAGCGTGCGATGGCGACGCGCTGCTGCTGGCCGCCGGAGAGTTCGAAGGGTTTGTGGTTGAGCCGGTCGCCCAGGCCGACCTTGTCGAGGAGGTCGGCTCCTTTTCGGCGGGCTTCGTCGGAGGTCAGCCCGGCGAAGGTCATGGGAAGGGTCACGTTCTCCAGGGCGGTCATGACAGGGATGATGTTGAAGGTCTGGAAGATGTAGCCGATTTTGCGGCAGCGGAGCCAGGCGAGTTCGTAGGCGTCGAGCTGGGCGACGTCGACCTCGTCGATGTAGACCTTCCCGCCGCTCGGCTTGTCCAGGCCGCCGATCATGTTGAACAGGGTGGTCTTGCC
>JAWODX010000257.1:0-6668 GCA_046483085.1 Planctomycetota bacterium | reverse complement strand
ACACCGCGGAGAACCCCCTTTTGAAAAAGCGGCTTTCTCCCCGGGGCCCCCTCTTCCTCAAAACTTCGGGGAAATGCGGTCTGTGGACCGCATTTCCACAGAAGTTCTTGGAGGGGGTGCGGGGGAACCTTCTTTCAAGAAGGGTCCCCCGCGTTCCATTATCCATACAGGGACCAATAATACGCTGTTTTTCTGACCGCAGAGGCCGCAGAGCACGCAGAGAGAATGATTGATGGCCTCTTGGCTGCGACACGGAGGCAGCGGGCAACAAGGGGCCCAAGAGAACCCCATACGTTCCTGTCTGCGTGCCACGCACAGGCAGGCTTGTTCCCCAGGGATTTCTCTGCGACCTCCGCGATCTCCGCGGTGAGCTTTCAGCGTTGTCGTGCTAAGTGGTCTCGTTCATAAATAGGATGACGTGCCGTTCGCCGAAGGGCGCGTGTGGCAGGCGACGTGTTGCGGGTATCTCGCCCGCGGTCTCGCGGCCATCCTGGCCGCGTCACCGCTCGGTTTCGACCCGCCAGCCGTCCTCGTCCGCCGTGGCCCGGATGCGGCCGTGCTCCCACGTCGCGTAGAGCCGCACGCCCTCGAAATGGTGCCGGACGGCTTCGGCCTCGCGCGGCGAGCGCCGCTCGGAGCTGATCACGGCGACGCGGGGCGAGACGGCGCGGACGAACTCGCCCAGCACGGGCTCCCGGGCGCCGTGGTGCGGGACGTAGAGCAGGTCCGCCGCCAGGCCGTCCTGCGTGGCCAGCACCCCGCCCATTCCCACCTGCTCGATGTCGCCCGTGAGGAGTACCCGGCGGCCCGCGCAGTCCGCCCGGATCACCAGCGACCGATCGTTCACCTTCGACAGCGCCCAGCCCCCCTGCTGCCGGGGCGGCCAGAGCACCGCGAGCTCGAAGTCCCCGAACGTCAGCCGGTCGCCGGCCGCCGTCTGCCGGACCGCGATCCCCCGCCTGCCCAGCTCGTCGAGAAGCTGCGCCCCGATGGCGTCGTCGGCGAACCCGACCGGGACGAGCACCCGGCCCACCGGGAACCGGTCGATCAGCGACACGACTCCGTTGACGTGATCGGCGTCGGTGTGGGACAGGATCAGCAAGTCGATCCGTTTGACGCCCTGCGCCCAGAGGGCGTACGCCGCGGGGCCTTTGCCGACGTCGTAGGTCGACATCGGGGTGCCCGAGCCGCAGTCGTAGACGATGACCTGGCGCCCGCGTGTGAGTGAGATCGAGGCGCCGTGGCCGACGTCGGCTACCGTGACGGCCAGCTCGGGGCCCGGGCCGTGCAGCAGCCCGGCCAGCAGGTACGCGCAGAGCACCCCCGCCGGGGCCAGCACCGCGACGGTCCCTTTCACCCGGAACCAGCGGCGCGCCGCGACGACCCACAGCCCGGCATAGAACGCCCACACCCACGGCGCGGACGGCGGCGCCACGTACGCGTGCCCCAGCGGCACCCAGCTCGCGGTGTGGACCACCCCGTCGAACGCCGCGGCCACCGCGCGGATCCCGACGGCAAGCGGCAGCGCCAGCACCGGCCACACGGACGCCACGACGAGGTACGCGAACCCGCCCGAGATCAGCGCCAGGACGACCGGCACCAGCAGCGCCGTCGCCACCACCGAGACCGGCGTCACCACGTTGAAGTAGTACGCCTGCAGCGGCATGATGGCCAGGGTCGCGGCCGTGCAGACGGCCAGTGCGCCCGCCGCCCGCGTCCGCGCCCAGCGCCACGCGCGAGCTCGCCGCGTGCGGAACTCCGGCTCGGCGAGGCGATCGAGCGGGTCCGGCTCGCCCGCCAGGAGGCGCTTCAGATCGCCGGCGAACATCAGGATCCCGAGCACGGCGACGAACGTGAGCTGGAACCCCGCCTCGAACAGGTGGCGCGGGGCGACGGCCAGGATGATCAGGGCCGCCGCGGCGACCGCGTTCACCGGGTCGCGACTCAGCCGCAGCGCCCGGCCCACCTCGAACAGGCCGATCATCAGCACCGCCCGCAGAGTCGCCGGCCGGAAGCCCGTGGTCGTCGCATACGCGATCACCGCGGCCAGCACGACGACCCGCCGGGGCCACTCGGGCAGCAGGAACATCCGGCAGAGCCACAGCGCCGCCCCGTACACGATCGCCACGTGCAGGCCCGAGATCGAGAGCACGTGCATCGTGCCGCTCTTCTCGAACGCCCCGGCCAGGTCGCGCCCCAGCCGCTCCCGGTCGCCCAGCAGCACCGCCTTCAGGATCACCGCCGTCTCGCCCGAGAAGCGCGTGTCGATCTGGTCCCGGAACGATTGCTTGATCGTGTGCAGCAGGCGGAGGATCGACCCGGGATGCCGCCGGTGCCCGCGGACGGCGTGGGGCGTACTCACCGACATCCGCGCCGCGAACCCGCGGGACGCTGCGTACCGATCGCCCGCTCGCGCCCGGTCCAGCCCGGAGAGCCATCCGAAAACCTCGACGTGATCGCCGTGGCCCGGCGACCGCACCCGGTCCTCGCCGGTGTCCCGGGCTTCGCCGTCCCCGCCCTCCGGCGCCGGCCGGACCTGGACCGTGACGCGGACGTCGCCCCAGGTGGGCAGCGTCCGGCCGTTCGCCCGAATCGTCTCCGTCTTGAGCCGGAACCGGGCTCGCTCCCGCGGCTCGGTCTCGTCAGTCTGGACCAGCGGGGTGACGGGGATGAAGGTCACCTCGCCCCGGACCGACCCGGCCACGGAACAGAGGGCGGGGTCCCCGGCGATCAGGGCGGCGATCGAGTGGTGGGCGCGGCGGCGGGCGCGGCCCATCTGGCAGGCATACGTCACCGCCCCGGCCGCCGCGACGAGCAGCAGGACCAGCAGCGACCGGGCCGGATCGGGGATCCGGCGCCGGGCGAACGCGAGCCCCGCCGCGCACCCGAGTCCGACCAGGACGCCGGGGAGGATGGCGATCGAGGCGACCTCGGCCGCGAGGATGCCGAGCCCGAACGCGACGGTCGCCGTCACCAGCGGCCGGTGTCGGAGGCCCGACGGCTCGATCCAGTCCGGCTCCGCCTCCGCCCACGGCCCCGGTTCCCTGCCGTCCGACATGCGCTCACTCCCTGCCGCCGCTCCGCTCGGTGCCTGACACCGAGCAAATTTATAACAGCCTGTTCCCCAGGGGCTTATGGCTCCAGAAAACAAAACCTCGACGCGAAGCGGCTCTGTTCGGACGGTCTTCAGCCCCGCTGAACCGCGATGACGTCGTCTTCGAGCGGCACGTCGCGGAACCGACCGGTCGGCGTGACCGGCAGCTCGAACCGTTTCCGCATGCGCTCGGTGAAGCATCTGCGGCCGACGAACAGGACGCCCGCGAGCGAATGGGGCTCCCGGCCCGCCTCGCGATCCAACATCTCCAAGTACCTGCCCCGCCGCGCCGAGCGGCTGGGGCCGAGCTCCCAATACGCGCGGTGCAGCGTGACGAAGGATTCATCTTCCTCCAGGATGAATCGGTGAGCGCACCATGGATACTCCGCCGGGTCCGACACCATCCCCGCCCGGACCGGGTTGAGGTCGATGTAGGCCATGCAGCGGAGGAAGTATGACCCCGGCTCCACGACCGTGCTGAGAAAGCGCCCCTCCCAGAGGTGGCCCTTTCGATCGCGGGACCGGTTGAATCGGTTCGCGAAGACCCCGGCCAACCGCTGCATGAAACGAGAGAGCGTGTCCGCCTTGCGCGCCTGAAAGAGGAGGTGGACATGGTTGGTCATCAGGCAGTAATTGAACAGTGTCGCCGGGTACATCTCGCAGCTTTCACGAAGAACGTGGAGAAAGAGTTCCTGCGAGTGTTCGTCGAAGAGGAACTCCTTATTATTGCAGCGCATCGTCACGTGGTGGAGGGCTTTGGGGTAGCTGAAGCGGGGCGGGCGGGCCATTCGGATCCCTCCCATCGGGGCAGGTTTTCTGCACACAGCTTACCGAATCCGGGGAGGTTTTGCAAATCAGATTTGCAAGCTCCTTTCAATTCAGCGCTTACAGCATCGCTCGGTGTCAGGCACCGAGCGGAGGCAGCGAGCGGAGGACGGCGCGGGCCGGGGCGCCGTCGCCGCCGGCGATCCGCAGCGGCAGGCAGAGGAGTTCGTATTCACCAGCCGAGACATTCGACAGGTTGATGTTTTCGAGCAGGACGACGCCGGCCTCGAGCAGCGTCCGATGGACCTCCCCTTTCCCGCCCTTCGCGTCGACGGACATCGCGTCGATCCCGACCAGCTTGACGCGCGCGTTCGCCAGCCGCTCGGCGAGCTCCGGCGAGAGGGCAACGAAGTCGTCGTGGAACCGCCCGTCGTCAGGGCGCGAAGAGTTGCGCGTCTTGAACAGGATCCGCTCAACGGTCTTGAGGTCCAGGCCGTCGATGTCGTCCGCGCTCACCTCCCGTTTCGCCCGGGAGGTGACGACGACAGCCGGCCCGACGAGGGTGCCGATCGGGATCTCGTCGACCGTGCGGTCGAGCCCGATGTGGTTGGGGGCGTCGAGATGCGTGCCGGTGTGGCTGCTGAACTCGAGCTTCTCCACGTTCGACCGGTCGCCCCGCTTGACCGACTTGTGGGTGCGGACGCGGACGGGCGGGTCGCTGGGCCACGCGACCATGCCGTCGAACACGGGGACGCTGATGTCGTAGTAGCGCATTGCGGGGCTCCTTCGTCGCCTGGCGGTTGTCAGCTATCGGCTATCGGCTGTCAGCTATCAGCTCTGAGCCGTCAGTGAACGCCGGGGCGGGGTGACCGACGCCGCGCATCCGGTCGAGGCCGCCGTACCCCGGCCGGCCTCCGAGAGGCCGGGGGCGTTGGCAATCCGTCCGACGTTCGCTTCGGTTCGGCATTCCATATTCGGCGTTCGACGTTCGCTTTTCAAGCCCGAGCTCGGCGCCCGGCGGTTCAGGCGGTGACTTGTTCGAGCAGCTTCACGACGTCGGCCTCGGTGATCCGCTTCGGGTTCGCCTTGAGCGAACCGGAGGGCATGCTCTCCTCGGCGATCCGGGGGAAGTCGTCCTCCGGGATATCGTACTCGCGGAAATTCTCGGGCAGGTCGAGGGTCCGGAGCAGCTCGCGGCAGGCGTCGTCGATCGGCCGGCCGGCGACGTGGGCGAGCTGGTCGTACTTCGGGCCCGCGGCGTCGCGGTTGAGCTGGATCGACGCCGGCAGCAGGACGGCGCAGCAGACGCCGTGCGGAATGCCGTAGCGGATGCCGAGCGGATGGGCCATGCCGTGGACGACGCCGAGCCGGGCGTGTGCGAGCGCGAGGCCGGCCATCACGCTGCCGTACGCGCAGGCGGTGCGCGCGTCGGCGTCGGCCCCGTAGCGATAGGCGGCGGACAGGTTCTCGAGCAGCAGCCCGGCGGCGTGGACGCCGAGCGCGTCGGTGACGGGCGTGGCGTGGATGGAGACGTACGACTCGATGGCCTGGGTGAGCGCGTCCATCCCCGAGGCGGCGGTCACCCCGGGCGGGCAGGTGATCGTCAGGTCGGGATCGACGAGTGCGGCCCTGGGCAGGACGCCGGCGCCGCGGATGCTCGCCTTGACGCGGCCGTCGTGGTCGCTGATCACGGCGTTCGGGGTGACCTCGGCGCCGGTGCCGCTCGTGGTGGCGACGGCGATGCAGGGGAGGGTCGCGTCGGCGTCGGCGCGTCGGCCTCGGACGTATTCGGCGGTGGGTGCGTCGGCGCCGACGAGGGCGGCGACAGCCTTGGCGGCGTCCATCGCGCTGCCGCCGCCGATGCCGATCACGAGGTCGCAGCCGGCGCGGGAGCAGGCGGCGCGGCCGGCGTCGACCTGTTCGGCGGTCGGCTCGCCGGCGATCCGGTCGAAGAGTTCGACGCCGACGCCCGCCGCGCCGAGCAGGTTCTGGGCGCGGTCGATGACGCCGGCCTTTCGCATGGCCGTCGTGCCGGTGACGACGAGCGCCCGTCTGCCGAGCGGGGCGGCGAGCTCGCCGAGCCGGTCGAAGCAGCCGCGGCCGACGATGAGTTCGTCAACAGTCCTGAAGTCCAGCATCGGTTGCCTCCGGGAGGGAGAAGATTCCGCGTTCAATGTTCAATACTCAACTTTCAACATTCAGCTTCAGGGCTACTCAGTTTCCTGTAGTTGAGCCGCCGCCTCCTGTTGCGCGCCCGTGCGATACCGACAGCCCGACGGTGACGCGGGCATCCTGCCCGCGTGTCGCGAGGGTGTCTCGCCCTCGCACTGTGTATACAGCGGGATCGCGGCCAGGATGGCCGCGAGACCGCGGGCAAGATGCCCGCGACACGTCGCGTGCCACACGCCCCGTTCGGCGAACGGCACGTCATCGTATTTATGAACGAGACCACTTACGCTCCCGCGACCCCTTCGGCGCCGAGGGCTTCGAACAGGGCCCGGGCCTTGTCGAGGGTCTCCTGGTATTCGGCGTCGGGGTCGGAGTCGGCGACGATGCCTCCGCCGACCTGGAGATAGACCCGGCCGTCGGCGAGGATCATCGTCCGGATGACGATGTTCAGGTCGGTCGTGCCGTCGAGCCCGAAGTAGCCGATGTTGCCTGTGTAGACGGACCGCTTCGTCGGCTCGAGCTCGTCGATGATTTCCATGGCGCGGATCTTGGGCGCGCCGGTGATGGAGCCGCCGGGGAACGCGGCCTTGACCAGGTCGATGATCCCGTAGCCGCGCTGCAGGTCGCCCTCGACGGTCGC
>JAWODX010000169.1:0-3878 GCA_046483085.1 Planctomycetota bacterium | reverse complement strand
CCATCACGTCCTTGATGTCCCGCTGGCGCACCACGTACTTCTTCTTGCCCACCACGGTCGGCGTTCCCTTCTTGGCGGGGGTCTCGACGGACGTGTCGGAACTGCTCGTCGTCCCCCGGGGCGGCATTTTCAGCTTCTGCCCGGCCCGGATCCGATAGGGCTTCGCCAGGTGGTTCAGCTCGGCGACCTCGGGGTAGCGGGCCGTCCTGCCCAGCTCGCGCTCGGCGATCTCGGAGAGCGTGTCGCCGCTCTTCACCGTGTAGACCCAGACCTGGTTGCGGGACGGCTCGGTCGTCCGGCCCGAGGTCACGTCGACGCTCTCCTCTTCCGCCTCTGTCTCGTTCTCGGTTTCACCCGGCTCCGCGCCGCCCTCGGTCGCCTGGTTCCCGGTCGTCTCCGTTGCCTGTTCCGTGCGCGCGGGCTCTATCTCCTCCGTTTCTCTGAAGGGCGCGTCCTCGAAGCCGAAGTCGGGCTCGAGGCTCTCGGCCGGCGGCGTGCTGGCGTCTTCCGCCGTGATCTCCGCGTCCTCCGGCCCCGGCTTGTTCGTCCCCCAGATGATGACCACCAGCCCCACAATGATGAGAATCACCACGACACCGATCTTCGCGTCCCTGTTCATCTCCGTCTCCTCGCTCTCATGCGTCTACCAGACATGGGAAGTCGCAAGCCCCCAGCGACGGCGAGCGCCATACGCACAAGACGCCCGGACTATTCCGATACTTCTATATCGTCATGAAAGGGGCAAAAACTTGAACGCTTTTCCGAGCGGAAACGCGGAAACTTCCGGCGCACGTCCCGGCGGCACGAATGTCAGGCCGGGCGGGCGAGCCGGCCCATCAGGGTCAGCGGCGTCGAGTCGGTGATGCGCACGGCGACCCGCTCGCCGGCCGCCGGGGCCGACTCCTCCGGCGCCGGGAAGACCACGATGTCGTTGCCGCGCGTCCGGCCGCTCAGGCGCGAGGCGTCCCGCTTGCTCGGGCCCTCGACGAGGACCTCGACCGTCTGCCCTTCCTTCGCCCGGTTGCGCCGGGCGCCGACCGCCTCCTGCACCGCGAGCAGGGCCTGGTTCCGCTCCTTCTTGACCGGTGTCGGTACGTCGTCCTCCATCGCCGCCGCACGCGTCCCCGGCCGCGGCGAGTACTTGAAGATGAAACACTGGTTGAACCCGCAGTCGCGGACGAGCGAGACCGTCGCCTCGAAGTCGGTGTCCGTCTCGCCGGGGAACCCGACGATGAAGTCGCTGGCGATCTCGACGCCGGGGACCGTCTCGCGGGCGGCCGCCACGAGCTCGCGATAGCGGCCCGCCGTGTAGCCCCGGTTCATCGCCCTCAGCACCCGGTCGGAGCCCGACTGGGCGGGCATGTGCAGGTGCTCGCAGGCGGACGGCAGGCCGGCCACCGCCTCGAGAAGCCGCGGCGAGATGTCCTTCGGGTGCGAGGTGACGAACCGGAGCCGCTCCAGCCCGGCGACCCCGTCGAGCCGCTCCAGC
The DNA here is from genome assembly GCA_046483085.1 of Planctomycetota bacterium. Classification (GTDB taxonomy): domain Bacteria; phylum Planctomycetota; class PUPC01; order PUPC01; family PUPC01; genus JAWODX01. The sequence goes on along the minus strand of JAWODX010000169.1, from coordinate 2,389 downwards.
AGCCCGGCCAAGTCCGTCCCGCCGTGCCGGTAGGCGTCGACGTTCTGCCCCAGCAACGTGATCTCGACGCAGCCGTCGCCGACCAGCCGCCGGGCCTCCGCCTCCACCTCGTCCGGCGGCCGGCTCGTCTCGCGCCCGCGCACGTAAGGCACGACGCAGTAGCTGCAGAAGGAATCGCAGCCCCGCATGATCGATACGAACGCGCGGAAGCGGTCGGGCCGAAGCCCCGGCTTGCGCTCGATGGAGACGGGCGTCTCGTCGGTGGCGGCGAGCCGCTCGCCCTCCCGGCGCGCCCGCGCGACGAGACGGGGGAGCTCGGTGAACTGCCGGGTGCCGCAGACGACGTCGAGATACGGGAACCGGTCGAGCAGCCGCTTCCCCTCCTTCTGGGCCAGGCAGCCCATGAGGGCGAGGACGAGCCGGGGCGAGCGGCGCTTGGCCGCCTGGAACCGGCCGAGGTTCGAGAGGGCGCGGTCCTCGGCGTGTTTCCGCACGCTGCAGGTGTTGATCACGATCGTGCCGGCCCGGTCGGGGTCGGGGGTGGTCGTGATGCCGAGTTGGTGGAACCGGCCGGCGGCCAACTCGCTGTCCAGCTTGTTCATCTGGCAGCCGAACGTGATGAAGCACACCTGGCGGGGGTCGCGTTGTGGGTGTCGCTTGTTCACGAGTCGAACTGCTTGAGGAACTCGAGTGCCTCCCGGGCGGCGTCGTCGGGATGGGCGTCGGCCCCGCTCAGGTCGACGGTCAGCCAGCCGTCGTAGCCGATCTCGTCCAGGGCGGCGAACACCGCCTCGAAGTCGACCCGGCCGGTCCCCGGGACGACCACCGCGCCCCGGTCGTCCAGGTCCGCCAGGTGCACGTGGCCGAGCAGGGCGTCGAGCTCGCGGACCACGTCGCCGGCGTCCTCCCCGGCGCGGCGACAGTGGCCCGTGTTGACGTCCGCCCCGATCCCCTCGGCGCCGACGGCGTCGATGACGCGGCGGACGTGCTCGGGGGTCTCCACGAGCAGCCCGGGCTCCGGGCAGATGAGGACGCGCGGACACTTGCCCTTGGCGACGGCCTCGGCCACCTGCCCCAGCCCGTCGACGAAGTGCGCGCGGGCGTCGTCCGGGCTCATTCCTTCGAGCGGCCCCCCGCCGATCGTGGTCACGGTCGGCGCGCCCACGTCGCGGGCCAGCTCGCCGGCGTCGAGGGTGTGCCGGATGCGTTCGATGCGGAGCACGCGGTCGGCCTCGACCCAGGAGGGCCGGAGGTCGTCGCGGATGGCGGTCATCGGGCCGGCGTTGACGTTCGCCACGGCGAGCCGGTCCTTGGCGAGCGCCGAACGCAGGCCGTTCCGGTCCGTCTTGTCGAACGTGGGCGGATAGCCGTGCGGGATGTCGGCCAGGATCTCGATGCCCGCGTAGCCGGCGAGGGCGACGTGCCGCACCGCCTGGACGAGCTTGAGGCGCCGGTAGGCGCCGGATGACAGGGCGAACTTTCTCAACAGGCGAACCCCGAAGCGTCCAGGATCAACAGGGCGAGCATCTTAGCGGCGGCGGCGAGCCGGCGCAAGTCGATCCGCTCATCCGGGCCGTGCGCATGTTCCAGCCGGCCGGGGCCCACGACGATCACGTCCCGGTCCGGGAAGAAGTCGGCGAAGATCCGGGCGTCGCAGCTCGTGCCCCAGCCCGGCGGGTGCGGCGGCGCGGCCACCCCGGCCCGCCTCGCCGCCTCCTCCGCGTATACGGCCAGGGCGCAGTCGGGCTCCCGGGCGAACGCGTCGTTGTGCAGCTTGTCGAACGTCATCTCGACCTCGGGCACGGCGGACCGGGCGGCCGCGCGGAGCCGGTCGCCCACCTCGGTGATCCGGTGCGTGGGCAGGAACCCCTGCCCGCCCTCCAGGACCAGCCTCGGGCCCTCGTGCCCGGCGAGGCGGACGTCGACGGAGGCGCCGGACTCGCGCAGCCCGACCAGCTCGCGCACCACGTAGGCGGCCTTGGTGATCGCGTTGTCGCACCGGTCGAGGCTCCCCATGTGGCCGGCCAGCCCGTGGACGCGGATCCTCGTGCCGCCGCCGGGCCGGGGCTCGATGGCCAGGTGGTCGGCGAGCCGCGGCCGGCCGGTCTCGGGGTCGGTCTCGCGCGTCCTGTCGCCGTAGGCGTCGGCATAGGCGTCGACGGCCCGACGGGCCGCCCGCTCGATCTCGGCTGCGTCACGGTCCGAGCGGACGTCGAGCTCGACGAGGTCGTTGACGCCGGACGGCGCGGACCCGAACGGGCCGAGGACGCCGTGGTTGGTCTGGACGGGCCGGTCGGGGAAGAAGGGGTGGTCGCTTTCTTCCTTGAGGGCCCGGCCCTCGTTTTCGAGGGCGAGGACGAGGTCGGCGGCGGCCTCGGCGGCCCGCTCG
>JAWODX010000035.1:0-4631 GCA_046483085.1 Planctomycetota bacterium | reverse complement strand
TTTCGGGGTGACAAGTGATTCCAACAATCGTGCTTTTGCGACAGCGTCACGTACTATCTTTTTTGCTTTTTCAGTTGCAATTTCGGGATCATCATAGATGGGGTTGAAGGTCGAATATACACAAAAGAACAGATGCGACGGGTTGTATTATGCGAAGGCCTTGCCTGTCAGATATTTTATGTAAGGAGATGATCATGGCGGAGACTTCAATAGCGGTGCTGGAGGCGATGCAGGAGCGGCAGGTCACCATCGGCGGCGAGCGCCACCCGCTCGAGCCGCCGTTCTTCGTGCTCGCCACCCAGAACCCCATCGAGCAGGAGGGCACCTACCCGCTGCCCGAGGCCCAGCAGGACCGGTTCATGTTCAAGGTCTTCGTCGATTACCCCGGCTGGGACGAGGAGTACGACATCGTCCAGAACATGACCGCCATCGAGGAGGCGGAGGTGGCCCGGGTGCTCTCGGGCCCCGACATCATCGACCTGCAGCGGATCGTGCGGCGCGTCCCTGTCGCGCCCCACGTCGTCCACTATGCGATGAAGATCGTGCGGAAGACACGGGTGCACGAGGAGGGCGCCCCCGATTTCATCCGGAACTACGTGAGCTGGGGGGCGGGGCCCCGCGCCTGCCAGTTCCTGGTGCTCGGCGCCCGCGCGTTCGCTGTGCTCAACGGCCGCTACTACGTGTCGACCGACGACATCAAGCGCGTCGCCTGCCCCGTGCTCCGGCATCGCGTGATCACCAACTTCAACGCGGACAGCGAGGGGGTGAGCCCGGACGACATCGTGCACAAACTGATCGACACGACGCCGGACAAGGAAGAGGCCCTGACCCACGACGAGAAGGTGCAGAAGACGTTCAAGAAGGAGAAAGCGGAAGAGGTCGTCGCCTTGGGCGACGAGGCAGCCGTCGACTCCGGCCCGGAGAACCCGGCCGAATGAGCCGGGCGGCTCCGTCTCGGCCCGAGACGACCCGAAGGAATAGACCGTGCCCGACGACGATTACCGGAAGTACCTGGACCCGAAAGTCCTCCAGAAGATCACCCGGCTCGAGCTTCGGGCGCGGCTGATCGTGGAGGGCTTCATCTCCGGCCGCCACAAGAGCCCGTTCCACGGGTTCAGCGTCGAGTTCGCCCAGCACCGCGAGTACGTGCCCGGCGACGACACCCGGCACATCGACTGGAAGCTCTGGTCGCGGTCCGACCGCTACTACATCAAGCAGTACGAGGAGGAGACGAATCTCCGCTGTTACATCCTGCTCGACATGAGTGAATCGATGCGGTACGGCTCGCCCGACCACATGAACAAGTTCGATTACGCCTCGTGCGTGGCCGGGTCGCTCGCTTTCATGCTGCTGCAGCAGCAGGACGCGGTGTCGCTGACGCTGTTCGACACGGATATCCGGCGGTTCGTCCCGCCCAGCGGGCATCCGGCGCACATCAAGACGATGCTCAGCGAGGTCGTGGGCGCGTCGCAGGAGCGGAAGACGGAGATGGAATCCATCTTCCACAACCTCGCCGAGAAGATCGCCCGCCGCGGCGTGATCGTCGTGGTCAGCGACCTGTTCGTCCCCGTCGAGAGCCTCATCAAGGGGATCCAGCACCTGCGGCACAAGCGGCACGACGTCATCGTCTTCCAGGTGCTCGACGAATACGAGCTCAGCTTCCCCTTCCAGTCGAACACCATGTTCCACGGGCTCGAGGGCTACCCGGAGGTGCTTGTCGAGCCGCGGTCGCTGCGCGAGGCGTACCTCCGCGAGTTCGACACGTTCAACACCGAGCTGCGGCGCCGGTGCGTCGCCAACAACGTCGACTTCGTCCAACTGAAGAATTCCGATTACCTGGACGCCGCCCTGGCCGGATACCTCGCGTCCCGGTCCGCCCGGGCCAAGTAGAGGAGGAGCCACACCCGTGCCCTTCAGCTTCTTCAACGCCGCCTTGATGTGGGGCAGCGGGCTCGTCTCCGTCCCCATCATCATCCACCTGCTCAACCGCCAGCGGTACCGGGTGATCGACTGGGCGGCGATGGAGTGGCTGCTGCTCGCCCTGAAGCAGAACCGCCGCCGCGTCCTCATCGAGCAGCTCCTCCTCCTCGCCCTCCGCTGCCTGATCATCCTCCTGATCGTGCTCGCCGTGAGCAAGATCTACTTCTCCGGGCAGGCGGGCATCGTGGGCGAGCTCGCCGGCACCCGCACCGACTGGGCCGTCGTGCTCGACGACTCGTTCACCCTGGGCCAGACCGTGGGGACCGGGAGCTGCTTCGACCGGGCCAAGGACGAGGTCGCGGCACTGCTCGACCAGATCGTCGAGAGCAAGGGCAGCCACTCGTTCACCCTGGTCACCGCCCGGGAGCGCGACGAGGCCCTGCCGCACGGCGCCCGGGTGGACGCCGATTTCGCCCGGCGCGTCGAGAAAGTCCTCGCCGACATGGAACCGTCCGACCTGTGCCACCGGCCGGGCGCCCTGCTGGAGAGCGGGCTGCAGGTCTTCGAGGGGTCGGAGGCCGACCACCGGAAGCTGATCGTGCTCAGCGATTGCCGGGTCAAAAACTGGTCGCTCGACGACTCGGCGCTGAGGGCCCGCCTGCAGGGGGTCGACGAGAACATCGAAGCCCACGTCCTCGACGTCGGCCCCCAGAGCACCGACCAGACCGCGAACCTCTCGGTCCGCATCGACCCGAGGAAGCTCGACAAGTCCTTCGAGATCGGGATGCAATCCGAGCTCGTGGCCCTGGTGCACAACCACGGCGAGGAGCCCGCGCGCGACGTCGCCCTCGACTGCTCCATCATCGGGCCGGACAGCGCGGAGCCGAACGTGCAACCCACCCACGTATTCACCGAGATCCCCGCCGGCGGGTCCGCCGAGCACACCTTCACCCCTCAGCTCGACCGACAGGGCGTCTACGCCGTGACCCTGAAGATCGCCAGGCACGGCAAGGACACCCTCGCCGCCGACAACACCCACTACGTCGCCATCGAGGTGGAGAAAGGCTTCCCGGTTCTCATCGTCGACGGCGAGCCCAGCGAGTACAAGGGCCGATCCGAAGCCCACTACGTCCGGCTGGGCCTCGAAGCGGGCGAGGCGAAGATGGGGGTCCGCCCCATTGTCAGGCGGGCAAGGGCCGTGCGGCCCGAGGACGTCGACAGCGCCGACGTCGTCATCCTGGCCAACGTGGGCAAGCTGGACGACGACCGGGTCGCCGCCCTGCGCCGGCTCCTGAAGCGCGGCGGCGGGCTCGCCATCTTCCTCGGCGACCAGGTCGCGCCGGCGCGGTTCAACGCGCTCTTCGCCGAGCCGGAACAGGGCGACGCCGAAAACCCCGTCCTGCCCATCGCCCCCTGCCGCATCGCCCCGCCCGTCGGCACCCTCGACGGGCGCGGGACCCCCGACGCCCGGTTCGTCCGGTTCGACCTGCGCGAACTCGCCCACCCCCTCCTGGCGGGGTTCGACGAGTGCAAGGTCCTGTTCCAGGACGTCCGATTCTACAAGTACTTCCCCGTTCTCCTGCCCGAGAACCCGGAGGCGGAGAACGTCACCGTCATCGCCCGATATGACGACGTGGACCGGAGCCCCGCCATCATCGAGCGGAAGCTCTTCGAAACGCGGGTCGTCCGCCGGGGTGAGGCCGACGTCGAGAAGTCCGTCGAGACCGGCCGCGTCGTGCTCGTCACCACGACCGCCGACACCGAATGGACCAACTGGCCGCGGCGGATGACCTACCCGATGTTCCTGCCCGTGCTTGCCGAGTATCTCTACACGCCCCCGCCCGGCCGGCGCAACATCCGCGTCGGCAGCCCGTACAAGCGCCGACTCGACACCCTCCGGTTCGAGAGAGACCCGATCGTGGTCAGCTCCCCCCGTGGGGAAGGCGAGGGGGGCGCCGGCCGGCGGCGCACCCTGAAGGCCGTCACCGAAGAGGAGACCGGCGTCAGCTACGTGATGCTCGACGAGGAGCTGACGCGGACCGCCGGCATCTACCGGGTGAACCTCCAGCCGGCCGAGGGCGCCGCCGAGGAGGCCGGCGACGAGGAAGCCGACCGGGAAGAGGCCACCCAGTTCTTCGCAACCAACCTGGACCCCGAGAAGAGCGACCTCAGGCGGCACGAGCCGCTGGCCCTGGAACGGAGCCTGGCCACCGCCGGGGCCCAATACGGGACCGCCGCCGCCGACGTCTGGCAAGGCGCCGACGAGACACGCGCCGCACTCTGGCACTACGTCCTCATCCTGCTCGGATGCACCATGGCTCTGGAATCGTTCCTTGGCTGGAAATTCGGACATCACACCAGGTAGCGAGGCAAACACCGAATGACCGTCCTCTCACTCATCGCGGCAGCGTCCGACGGATTCTTCGAGCGCGCGCTCAAATGGCTCATCCACTTCGACTACGACCTGATCGGCGAGAAGGACTACGTCGAATTCCGCTTCCTCGGCATGCCCCGGGGCTGGGGGCTGCTGCTCACCATCCTCTGCCTCGGCGGCCTCGTCTGGCTCACCGTCTGGCTCTACCGGCGCGAGGGCCGCACCGCCTCCCCCCGCCGCCGGTACTTGCTCGCCGGCCTCCGGATCACCGCCATCCTCCTCGCACTCCTCATGTTCCTCGAGCCCACCCTGCTCGTCTCCACCGTGCACCGCACGC
>JAWODX010000006.1:0-2795 GCA_046483085.1 Planctomycetota bacterium | reverse complement strand
TAAGCCGTTCGACCGGATCGCCGAGCTTGAAACGTTGAAGGTAGAGGCGAAGGCGACGAAGCAGGGGATCGAGCTGGCCAACACGCTGTTCGGGTTGAACAAGGAGCTCGACCTGCTGAGGCGGCAGGAGAAGGAGCGCTTCGACCGCAGGCTGTGGGAGCGTGAGTGGGGGGCGAGAAAGAAAATCCTCGAGCGGGAGAACGCCGAGCGCAAGCGGCTGGCGGCCGAGCGTCGTCAGGATCAGCGGGAGGCCGCACGGGAGGCCGCAGAGGAGGCGGCAAGCGAGCGGGTCGTCAGCGAGCTCGGCATTCAAAAACTCTGGGCGCGGCTGCGGTTCTCGGGCGAGGAGCTCGCCCGAGAACTGTTCAACATCGAGCGCGAGATCGCCCGCGAGCGCGCCGGGATCATGACCGATGCCGAAAAGAAATTGTTCGAGCAGGAGTGGGATCTTCGGCAGCGGCTTATGGAAAGAGAGCTGAAGAAAGAGCGCGAGGAGCGCCGGGCCGCTCCGCCGCCCCTGGAGCGGGCCGGCGGCGACGTGACGTCGCGCCTGCTGCGGCGTCTGCCGGGGCAGCAGGTGAACTGGGAGGCGCGGACGGCGAAGCATACGGCGGACGTGGCGAAACACACGAAGAGGACGGCGGATGAGATCGCCGAGCTGAGGCGGCGGCAGCGGGAATGGTTCAACCGCGGCCGGTCGCAGCGCAAGGCGAATCTGCTGGCAGCTAGCAGCTAGAAGCCAGCAACCAGTAGCTGGCTACTGACAGTTGACAGGGAACGATTATGGCCGTCGTACAGGTGACGGAATCCGGCGAGGCGTGGGAGACGAAGTTCGAGGCGCGCCGGACCTTTTACGTGGTATTGGACGGGACGGACACGCCGGCGGAGGCGGGGCACGCGGCCCGGCGTGCGAACAAGGACGGCACGCGGGTCCCCCGTGAGCACGAGAGCCACCCGCTCGACCAGTGGAAGAAGGTGGCTTCGGACGGGGTTCGACCGGACCGGGTGGGCGGCGAGGGCTCGCTGCTCTGGAAGGTCGCGGTCCGCTACAGGAACCCGGAGGGGAGCGGCAGCGGTGACGCATCCAGCGACCCGATGGAGCAGGCGCCCCGGTACAGGTTCGGGTTCGAGCCGCGCGAAGAGCCGATCGACATCGACGCGGCGGGCCACGTGATTATGAACACGGCGAGCGTGACGTTCGACCCGCCGGCCACGGCGGAAATGTACGATTACGTGATCTGGGCGGACGTGAACCGCTACCAGCAGCCGGGCGCGCTCGAGGAATACCAGGGTACGCTGAACGACGACCGGGTGGTCATCGTCGGGCGCGGCATCGACAAGGGGATGGGCCGGGTGTTCGTCTCGGCCGAGCAGGTGCGGACCGGGGAGAACATCTATTACGCGTACCATTTCAAGTTCGTCGTCCGGCGGCGGCATCCGAAGGGCACGGTGCACATCCACATGGGCGGCGGCAAGTGGGCGTCGACAAACGCGAACAAGTCGGAATACACCTGGCAGACCCGGCGCTCGAACACGGGGTTGGTGCAGCTGGTGGACGGCGAGCGCGAGAATATCCTGGACGATAACGGGAACCCGGTGAACGAGCCGCAGATGCTGGACCTGGACGGCACGGTTCGCGATCCGGACAAGGACCCGCTGTGGCTGATGTGGCAGGCGAAGGGCCTGGAGTTCACTGACTGGAGCCAGCTTGTGCCGCCGAGGCTGCATTGATGAGAGTTAGCTACTAGCCACTGGCTACTGGCTGCTGGCTACTAGCCACTAGAAGCTGGAAGCTAAAACCTAGAAGCCAGACACAAAGGGAGCAGACCGATGGCTACGACACTCTGGACCGGCGACGCCGGCGACAACGACTGGAGCACTGCGGGCAACTGGAGCAACGGGGTGCCGGCGAACGGCGACACGGTATATTTCCGGGACGGCTCCGAGGACGTGACCGCCTCGCTGGACCAGTCGGCAGTGACCGTGACGAAGCTCGTGATCGAGCAGAGCTACACCGGGCTGATCGGCACGCCCTCGGCGTATCTGCAGATCGGCGCGACGACCGTGCACATCGGCGAGCACCAGGGCTACGGCACGCCGGTCGGGTCCGGTCGGCTCAAGCTCGACCTCGACAGTGCGGCGACGATGGTGACGGTCTACAACACGGCGGCGACACCCGAGGAGGAGAACCTGCCGCCGGTTCGGCTGCTCGTGGACACCGTCGGGTCGGTCGATTCGACCGTCGACGTGCTCAAGGGCCGGGTCGGCATCGCCGTCGAGCCCGACGAATCGAGCACGATCACCCTGTCGGTCGGGTTCCGCGACTCGCAGAGCGGCGATGCCGAGGTCGTCACGGGGCCGGGCTGCACCGTCGATACACTAAAGACCGCGGGCGGGGACACCGAGTGCCGCGCCGCGCCGACGACCGTCACGATGGACGGCGGCGAGGTCGCCCTGTTCGGGACCGGGCAGGTGACGACGTTCACCATCGAGGGCGGGACGTGCTATCCGGAGAACACGGGCGGCATCGCCGCGGCCAATTTCAACGGCGGCGAGAGCGATTTCACGCGCTCGCTCGCCGCCCGGGTCGTCACCGCGGCGAACGCGAAGCCGGGCGCGACGATCAAATGGGACCCGGACGTGGTGACCATGCCGCAACTGACCATGACCGATCCGGTCTCAGTGTCCATCTCGGAAGGATTGTGAGCCGATGAGCGACGGGTATGTGCTGAGCGAGGCGGACCGGGACGTGCTGGCGGAGACCGTGCGGCGGTTCGCCCGGAACCACCGCACGG
>JAWODX010000637.1:0-3059 GCA_046483085.1 Planctomycetota bacterium | reverse complement strand
CACCGGCTGCAGCCGCCCGCCGGTCAGGTTGCGATAGAACGCGTTCCTGAATGCCTTCAGGTCGATCTTGATGGCCGAGACCACCTCGCACAGCGCTTTCATCGGCTCGGGATTCATGTACCCGTTCGATACGACGACGGGCTTGAGTCCCTTCTCCTTCGCCAGCTTGGCGGTGTCGTACATGTACTCGTAGAAGACGGTCGGCTCGTTGTAGGTGAAGGCGACGGCCTTGCAGTCGTGGCGTTGGGCCAGGGCGACGATCTTCTCCGGCGGCAGGTTGTAGTTCCGGGTCCGCTCCGGCTTGACCTGCGAGATGCTCCAGTTCTGGCAGAACTTGCACCGCATGTTGCAGCCCGCGGTCCCGATGGAGAACGCCCGCTCGCCCGGCAGTACGTGGAACAGCGGCTTCTTCTCGATCGGGTCGATGTTGAGGGCGCAGGGGTTCCCCCAGACCAGGGTGTGGTACGTGCCGTCCCGGTTCTCTCGCACGCCGCACACCCCGCGGCGGCCGGCGGGCACCACGCACTTGCGGGGGCAGAGCTGGCACGTCACTCGCTTGTTCTTCCCCGCCTCCCAGTGGCGGGCTTCTTTCTCGTAGAACACCCCGCCGTAGGCGACGTTCGGCGGGCCGGCCCGGCACGACGTGACCGTCGCCAGCGGCAGCGCGCAGCCGCCCGCCACGCAGGCGCTCAAGAACCTCCGCCGGGACATCTCGCCGGGCTCAGCGCCGCTCACCGATCACCTCCAGTTCCTCCCTCGCATGTATCATACCATGCCGCGCCGACCGGCCCAAGCCAAACTTGCCACTGCGTTTTGACTTCGCCGGCGTTTTTTGGTAGAAATGTAGTGGTTCAGGATCGCCGATACGACCTCCCCGGGGTACTCGCCGTGGCACGTCGACAGGGGCCGGAAGAGTTCTTCGAGGTCTTCCGCAAGGCCAAGGAAAAGGACCGGCGGACGGCGCAGCCCGCGCGCCCGGAGCCGGAACAAGGCCCGGCCGACGAGGCGGACGCCGAAACGCCCGAGCCCACCGGGCCGCAGCGCGTACCCGGCCCGGGGCGGACCGACGCGCAGCCGGAGAGCGGGCGCCGGTATCCGCTCTCTGTCTTCGCCGAGGACGAGCCGACCGTCACCATCCGGCGGTCCACCCTGGTGTTCGCCATCATCGTGGGCCTCGTCCTCCTCTTCATCGCCTACGCGCTGGGGCGGCGTTCGGCGCGACCGGCCGCCCGGCCGACCGGGACGATCACGCGCAACCGGGACGGGCTGATCGAGACCTCGCGGCCGGCCCTGCCGGACCGCTATCGCAACAAGTGGGCCATCCACCTGAAGGCACTGGACCGGACGCGCCGTGCGAACCCGGAGAACGCCCGGGCGTACCGCGACTTCGTCCGGCGCGAGGCGGACTTCCTGGAAGAGCACGGGAAAGAGGCGTTCATCATCAGCCACGGCCGGGAGCTGTTCGTCTGCGTCGGGCCGTTCGAAGACGCCCGGGGGAACCCCGAGCTGCACCGGATGGTCGACAAGCTCCGGGGGCTCCGTTATAATGGGGGGCGGTTGTTTGCCAGCGCTTCGGTCCGGCGGCTGCCCCGCCGGGCGAAGTTGTTCGAATAGCAGGAGATCGGAATGAGCATTCACAAGAGCCTCTCTCCCAAGAACCGCCTTCGGCGCCAGCGGAACGTCCTGTCCCGGCTGGAACGCATCCAGAAGCTGGAGGAGGAAGGGCGCTGGTCGGAGGACGGCGACAGCGTGTTCGGCCTGCCCAAGGTCCGCGTCGCCCGGGTGCGAAGGACGAAGAAGAAGGCCAAGGAAAAGGAAGAGGAAGCGCTCGCCGCCGAAGAAGGGGCAGAGGCCCTGGAAGGGGCCGCCGAGGTCGAAGAAGCCGCCGAAGAAACGCCCGAAGAGGCCTGACGGCCGCCAAGGCACCCTCTGGCGGAGCCGGGATTCTGACCTGACGCGGCGGAGGAGAATCCCCGCCTGGCCGTTCTGCTCAATACTTAGACTCCGGGGATTGGCGCCCGTGGCCCTCCAGCCCGACCAACGGGACGTTCGCGCGTTGCTGTCCGACCGGATCGGCCTCATCGACGCGTCGGGCATTCGCAAGGTGTTCGACCTCGCCGCGTCGCTCGAGGACCCCGTCGACCTGAGTATCGGGCGCCCCTACCACGACGTGCCGGACCCGGTCAAGGAGAGCGCGGTCCGCGCCATCCGGGAGGGCGAGAACGCCTACACCCCGACGCAAGGGCGCGCGGACCTGGTCGGTGCGCTGATGGAGCGGATCGGGCGCGAGGTCTCGACCGAGGGGAAGGGGGCGCTCGTCACGTGCGGCGTCTCCGGCGGGCTGTTCCTCGCCTTCGCCGCCCTCGTCAATCCGGGCGACGAAGTGATCATGGCGGACCCGTACTTCGTGATCTACAGGCACGTGGTCGGCCTGCTCGGCGGCGTCCCCGTCCCCGTCGACACCTACCCCGATTTCCAGCTCACGGCCGAACGGATCGAGCCGCACCTCACCCCGCGGACCAAGCTCCTGATCATCGCCAGCCCCTCGAACCCGACCGGCGCCGTCCTCGGCGAAGACCACCTGGAAGAGATCGCGGACCTGGCCGGCCGCCACGAGCTGCTCGTCCTCAGCGACGAGATCTACCGCGCGTTCAGCTACGACGGCCCGGCGCCCGGGATGGCCCCGTTCTACGAGTCGACGCTGCTGCTCTCCGGCTTCTCGAAGTCGCACGCCGCCACCGGCTGGCGGGTGGGCTACGCGTTCGGCCCCGCCGAACTGATCGGCGAGATGGCGAAGCTCCAGCAGTATTCCTTCGTCTGCGCGCCCGCCCCGTTCCAGGCCGCCGTGCTCGACCACCTCGACCTGGATACCGCCGAGGTGAGAGAGGCCTACCGCCGCAAGCGCGACCGGGTCTGTGACGGACTCGCCGGCAACTACGAGCTGACCCGGCCCGGCGGGGCTTGTCATCATTTATGTGTGGTATCGGATCACGACAGAGCACACCATCGAGATCAACGCAGAAGTCTGTTAGTCTCGTATGGTGGAAGATGTTCCACTC
>JAWODX010000607.1:0-6464 GCA_046483085.1 Planctomycetota bacterium | reverse complement strand
TAGTAGCAGAGAGAAATATCATATTCATTAACCACGTAACTGGTTCTGTTAGTGCTTGCCAAAAAGTACCAATCACGAGCGGAGTTGTTTGAGAAATACAAGTCTGTCTGTGTATCGGATTTATTGTAATAGCTTATAGTAGAAAATCGCCCACCGGGCCCTGCAGCGCCACGCCGTACGGGCGGGGGGCGGAAGGAACCACCGGTTCGACCTCTCCGACATGGCCATGCTGAAGGACAACCATCTGGCGGCGGCCGGAGGGGAGGAGAACCTGGACATGCTGGTCCGGGCGGTGAGGGCCCGCTCCGCCGCTTCCCCCCCGCACCGTTCGCCAGCACGAGCACCGTGTCGTTCGTGCTCATGTCGCCGTCGACGGTGATGCAGTTGAACGACGCGTCGGCCGCCTTCTTGAGCGCCCGGCGCAGCGGCCGCGGCGAGATCGCCGCGTCCGTCGTCACGAACGCGAGCATCGTCGCCAGCTCCGGACAGATCATCCCCGCCCCCTTGCACGCCCCGCCCACCGTCACCACCGTCCCCTCGAGCACGGTCTGCACGGCGATCGTCTTGGGCACGGTGTCCGTGGTCAGGATCGCCTCCGCGAAACGGTCGGCGGCGGCAGGCTCCGGCGAGAGCTGGTCGCCGGCGTCGGCGATGCCCGCCACGACCGCGTCCACCGGCAGCGGCCGCCCGATCACCCCGGTCGACGCGACGGCCACGTCCTCCGGGTCCACGCCGAGCTCCTGCCCGGCGGCGATCGCCATCGCCGCCGCGTCCCGGTCCCCCTGCTCGCCCGTGCACGCGTTCGCGTTCCCGCTGTTCGCCACCACCGCCCGGGCGGCCCCGCGCTCCACCAGCCCGCGCGACCACCGGACAGGTGCGGCCGGGCAGGCGATCGTCGTGAACACCCCCGCCGCCGAGCACGGGCGGTCCGAGAGCAACAGCCCCAGGTCCCGCGCGCCTTTCTTTGTCTTGATCCCGCAGCCGACGCCGGCGGCACTGAATCCCTTCGCCGCCGTCACGCCGCCGTCCATCCTTCTGAACTTCCGGCCTCTGGGCACGATGTCTCTCCTGTTACGCGGTTGCTCCCCGCTCGGTCCTTGTGGCGCGCGTCAGGGCTCGATCCAGATGGGACTGGACCAGGCGTGGTCCTCGCCCGACTGGGTCACGCGGGCATAATACCACGTCGGCTCGGTCGGGGCCGGCTCGTCGAAGACCATGCGAAATTCCTCGCGCCCGCCGATCTTGTGATGCGCCGGCTCGCCGTTCCGGAACACCTCCGCCCGCTTGATCGGGCGGGTGCCGACGGCGTGGACGCGGAGGCGCAGCCGCTGCTCGCCCTGAAGCACGCTGCCCATCGGCTGGCCGTTCACCGTGAACTCCAGCCGGATGCGCTCGAACGTCGTCGCGTAGCAGCGGTGGTCCCGGAGCGCGTCGAACACGCTCTCGCGGCTCAGCTCGTCGGCGAGCACCGCGGTCAGCCCGCTCTTGTCGTATCGCGCCGAGTTGGCCCAGTCGTTCTCCCACAGGTCGCTGCCGGGGAACCCGAAGTGGGTGTCGCTGCCGCCGACGAGCCCGACGCGGAACCCGGCCGCCAGCGCGTCGCGCACCCAGCCGCCGGGCCGTGGCGAATGGCCGGAGCCGTCGACGATGGGGAACGGCCCGCCGGGCGCCTCGCACGCGCCCCACTTCGAGTAGATCTCGAGCAGGTCGATCTCGTACTCGGTCGGGGCGGCCGTCCACGTATAGCCCTGGCGGGCCGAGCAGCTATGCGCGATGCACTTCACGCACTCGGTCTTCTTCAGCTCGTCCCAGAGCGCCCGCATGTCCTCCGCCGGCTTGATCGCCCCGGGCCGCAGCCAGTCGCGTTGGGGATGTCGTTGGGCCGGCAGCGGCCCGTCGTCGGTGCGGTAGTAGACGCACAGGCTGCCCGGGGTGTGGCCGTCCCAGGATGGGACGGACCGTTCGAACCCGAGGAGTGCGGCGAACTCGCCGGGCCGGTCGGCCTCCCGCACGGCCCCCCGGATCTGCTCCCAGCTCTCCGCCGGCAGCAGGCCGTCCCTCGACCTCGGGACCTGATCGACGTAATCGGTCAGCGCACAGAAGTCGAGGCCCGCGTCCCGCGCGGACGCCAGGCAGTCGGCGGGGGCGCGGCGCCCGTCCGACAGGCTCGAATGCACGTGCAGGTCGCCCCAGTAGATGTTCACGGCACTATCCTTGGTGCGGGCCCGGCCGGCGGCGCCGACCCGCTGTTGCGAGCTCTGGCCGGGTCACTTGCCCTTGCCCAGCAGGCCTTCGTCGGCGAAGCTGGTGTATCCGGTCTCACTGACGATCACGTGGTCGAGCACACCGATGCCGATCACGTCGCCGGTCTGTTTGAGTCGCCGGGTGATCTCGCGGTCCTCGCGGCTCGGGCTGGTGTCGCCCGACGGGTGGTTGTGGACGAAGATGACCGAGGCGGCGGAGTCGCGGATCGCCGGCTGGAACACCTCGCGCGGATGCACGATGCTCTGGTTCAGGCTGCCCTGCGAGATGGTCACGTCGCGGATCAGACGGTTCTTGATGTCGAGCAGCAGGGCGACGAACGTCTCGCGCTTCTCGGGGCCGAGCCGCGAGCCGTACCGGGCGAACACGGCCTCGGCGTTGAGGAACGCGCCGGGCTTCGTGGCGGGCGGCTGGCGCCGCAGGCGGCGCCCGATCTCCAGCGCGGCCTTCACCCCGGCCGATCTCGCCTGGCCGATCCCGCGCAGCTTCTGCAGCTCGGCGGGCGAGCAACCGGCCAACTGGCGAAGGCCGCCGAACCGGACCAGCAGCTTGCGGCCGAGGTCGACCGCGGTCGACGTCTCCGTCCCCCCGCCGATGACGATCGCCAGCAGCTCGGCGTCCGTGAGCCGGTCCGGCCCGAGCGAGACGAGCCGCTCGCGCGGGCGCTCGGTCGCCGGAAGCTGCTTGATGGTCGGCTTTCGGCAGAAGAAGGCGCAGTATTCGGCCAGCGGGCACTGGTCGCACTGCGGCGTCTTGCCGCAGACGCCCGCCAGGCTCCCGTCGCTCTTGCAGTAGGCGGCGAGGATCGCCCGCGCCTCGTCGCCGTCGGCGCCCGTCTTTTTCGACACCTGGTCGACGACGGTGAGGATCGTCTGGCTGGCGGGCGCCTTGCGCGTGCCGCGGGGCAGGACGCCGAGCCGGCGGAAGAAGCGCCGCACGTCCCGGTCCTGCGAGAACGTCTCGGCGGCGATCGGGCTCGGCGCCGGGGCGGCCGCCGAGACCCGCTCGGCGATCGTCGGATACCGGGTCGCCAGCTCCTGCGGGGTCATGACTGTCCTCCACCGATGGGGCCGATTCTAGGCCGCCCTTTCGAACCTGTCAAGACGACCCGCCCGCCGCTCGACCCTCCCCCCGGTTGCATTCCCGCCGACGGCGTGGTACAAGGTGGCGGCTTCCGCGCCCGAAGGCGAAACGGAGGACGCACGATGAGCTCGACCGACAACGCCCGACGCATTCACAACGCCTCGCTCGATCTCCTCGAGGACCCCGGCGTCAGGCTCGAACACGACGAGGTCTGCCGGCGCGTGCTCGACGCCGGAGCCCGGCCCGGCCCCGACGCCCAGGTCGTCCGCTTCCCGCGCGACATGGTCGGCGAGCACGTGGCGATGGCGCCCGGCCGCGTGCGGCTCGCCGACCTCGCCGGCAATGTGCTCGAGCTCGGCCCCGGCGACCCCAGCCGCTTCTGGACCGGCGCCGCGCTCAACATCCTCGACCTCGACGGCGAGCACCGCGAGATCACCTCCGGCGACCTGGCCGACTGGGCGCGGCTCGTCGACGGGCTCGACCAGGTCCACGCCATCGTGGGGACCGCGATGGCCGACGTCCCCCCCCCGCATCGCGACTTCGTCGGACTCCGCGTCATGGCCCAGAACACCCGCAAGCACCTCCGAGCCCTCTCGTTCACCCCGACCGGCTCCGAGGCGATGCGCGAGATGGCCCGCGCCCTCGCGCCCGGCGACCTCGCCGAGACCCCGGTCCTCAGCATGGGGTTCACGGCCCACGGGCCGCTGCGCTGGACGAACCTCGCGCTCGATATCTACCTGCGGAGCGCGGGCGACAAGATCCCCGTCACCGTGAACGGCGAGCCGGCCGCCGGCGTCTCCGGCCCCGTCACCCTCGCCGGGGCGCTCGCCGTGGGCAACGCCGAGGTGCTGGCCGGGATCGTCCTCAACCAGGTGATCGAGCCCGGCCGGCCGTGCATCCACAACCTCGGCTTCTCGCACATCATGGACATGAAGACGGCCGTCGCGGTGACCGGCGGGCCCGAGGTCTGCCTGCTGGCGACCGCCGGGGCCGAGCTCGCCCGCCTCTACGACCTGCCCTCCTGCTCCTGGATGTGTACCGAGGCGATGATCCCCGACGAGCAGGCCGCGCTCGAAACGCTCTTCGGCGCGCTCACCCACGCCCGCGCGAACGTGAACGTGGTGTGGGGCGTCGGCCAGCTCGAATCGGAGAAGACGATCTCCCCCGCCAAGGCGGTCATCGATAACGAGATGATCGGCATGGTCCGCCGCTTCGAGCGCGGGATCGAGGTGGACGACGAGACGCTGGCGCTCGACACCGTGCGCGAGGCCGGGATCGTCGGCAGCTTCCTCGGCACCACGCACACGTTCGAGCACTTCCGGACCGAGTTCTACGAGCCGTCCCTGCTGCTGCGCCAAAGCCGCGAGAACTGGGAGAGCGCCGGGGCGAAGCGATTGTCGGAGGTCGCCGCAGACGCGGCCCGTGACGCACTCGCCGCCGAGCGCCCGCCCCTGCTCGACGACGACGTCCTCGCCGAACTCACGAAGATCGAGGACCGCTACAAAGAGAAGCTGGCATAGCCGGAGTTCGAAAGGAGACACGCCGATGACGGACGAGAACGCGCTGGCCGAGACGCTGCACGGGCTGGACCCGAACGTTTTCGAGGCGGCGGAACGCGACGCGTGGCGCCGGATGATGGCCGTCGATGCCCAGGCACGGACCGCCGACGCCGTCCGGCACGAGACCGAGGCGTGGCGGCAGGTCGCGTCGGTCGCCGACTGGCAGCGGTTCCGCGACCGGCGGCTCGCCGCCCTGCGCCGCTCGCTCCAGCCCTTCCCGCCCGACTCCCTGCCTCTCTCCATCCGGGTCACCGGCGAGCTGGACGGCGACGGCTATCGGCTGCGGAAGCTCGTCTACGAGACACGGCCCGGCGTCCTGGTCACCGCACACCTCTACCTGCCCGACCCGCTGCCCGAGTCGATGCCGGGCATCCAGATCTGCCACGCACACCATCGCCCCAAGGACCAGGCCGAGCTCCAGGACATGGGCGTCAACTGGGCGCGGACCGGCGCCGCCGTGCTCGTCCCCGACATGGTCGGCTACGGCGAGCGGGGCGAGGAGCCGTTCGGCGGCCGGCAGAACTACTACGTCCGCTACTACACCGCCATGCATCTCCACCTCGTCGGCGAGAGCCTGATCGGCTGGATGGCCTGGGACCTGATCCGCGGGACCGACGTGCTGCTCGACCTGCCGGCGATCGACGAGGACCGGATCGTCATGATCGGCGCCGTCGCCGGAGGCGGCGACGCAGCGGGCGTCGCCGCCGCGCTCGATCCGCGCGTCGCCTGCTCGATCCCGTTCAACTTCGGGGGCGGCTCCGCCTGGCGTGCCGACCTGCCCGCGCCGGCCCCCGAGGGAACCAACCTGGCCGGGGCGCCCTACTGGGAGACGACGCGAAACCTGTGGCTCAGCACCCGCGACGAGTTCTTCCCGTGGCTCATCGTCGCCGCCGCCGCGCCCCGCTTCCTCATCTACGCACACGAGTTCGGCTGGGACGCCGAGGCCGATGAAGCCTGGCACCGCATGCAGAAAGTCTACGAGCTGTACGGCGCGTCGGACCGGCTCGGCTGGATGAAAGGGGCCGGCCGCTGCGCCCCCGGCGAGGGCAACACCCACTGCACGAACGTCGGCCCCGTTCACCGGGGGAAGCTCTATCCGTACCTCGAGCGATGGCTCGGGATGGAGCCGCCGCTCCCCGAGGTCCAGGACCGCCGTGAGCCCGACGAGCTGGCCTGCCTCGACGACGCGGCCCAGGCGCGCCGCCGCCCGCTGCGCGAGACGGCGCGGGAGACGGCCGACGCGCTCGGCGCCCGCCTGCGCGAGCAGCTCGACGGGCGGCCGCCCGAACAGAAGCGGGCGCTTCTGCGGCGGAAGTGGGCCGACCTGCTGGGCGACATCAAGCCGCGCGGGCCGTCGAGCGGCGAGGTCCGCGGCGAGACCGACCTCGACGGGGTCGCCGTCCGGTCGCTCCTGCTCGAGGTCGAGCCGGGCATCACCGTGCCGATGCGGCTCTTCCTGCCCGCCGCCGGGGCGCCGCCGCCCGTTGTCGTCGCCGTCGCCCACGAGGGCAAGGCGGGCTTCCTCGACGGCCGGCCGGGCGAGATCGCCGGGCTGCTGGC
>JAWODX010000577.1:0-18759 GCA_046483085.1 Planctomycetota bacterium | reverse complement strand
CAGAGAATTCGCAAGGTATGGCGGCCCGCGGCGACGTTGATGCGTTCAGCGCTGCCGGCAATGTTTCATCAAATGCTAAATCCCGGTTTCGGCAGACGGATTTCGCGGTCGACGCCGAGGTCGTCGGGTACCTTCCGCTCCTGCCGCTGGAGTTGGGTTTCCGCGAGATCGAGGTGAACGGGGAGAAGCATCGGCTGCCCGCGATCCGGGTCCCCCGGTCCGGGCAGGCGAAGAACGCGCCCGCGCAGAACAAGAACAGGCCGCCGGGCGCGAAGTGGCTGGCGTTCCGCCCGCCGGAGGACGGCCTCTACACGATCACCGCCCGTGCGAAGCTGACGCCGGGCCGCACCGGCGCGTTCCGCGATCTGTCCTACCGCCGCGCCCGGTCGGTCCGCACGATCGTCGAGGTCCGGGCCGACCACGAGCTGGAGGTGCGGGCCGACGGTGCGCCCGGGGTGACGGGGAAGCGGGCCCGCGTTGCGCTGCCGCCGGGCGACCGGGTCCGTGTGCTGTGGCGGCGGTCGCTCGGCCGCGCGGAACACCGGCCGCTGCTCTCGACGCAGACCTGGGCCGCGGTCGACTTCGGGCCGGGCGCCCTCGCGGTGACCGCCCGGCTCGACGTGACGGTCCGCCGCGGAAAGACCGACCGGCTCGGGCTGGAGCTGCCCGCGGGCGCCGACCGCCTGCGGGTCACCGGCCGGGACGTCCGCCGGGTGCAGGGATCGACCGTCCACCTGCGTGGGGCGATCATCGGCCGGACGCGGCTGACCGCTCGGTTCGAGGTGCCCCGCCGGTCGGCGTCGGGGATCGCCGGGCTCGGGTACGTGGGCGTTCGCGGCGCGACGAACACCGGCGGCTACCTGATCGCGAGCAACTCGGCCGGCGGCGAGCTGCTGGAGGAGACGGCCGCGCGGCTCGAGGAGACCGCACTGATCGACCTGCCCGACGGGCTGCTCGCGCTGTCGCCCGAGAAGCCCGTGCTGGCGTACCGGATGCAGCGGGGCCGGTGGCGGCTGGCCTGCGACCTGGTCCGGGCAGCCGAGCTGGCCCTGCCGGCGGCCATCGCCGAACGGTGCGAGCACGTGGTCGTCGTCCGCCGCAGCGGGAACGTCATCGGCCGGTCGGTCTTCCAGGTGAGCAACAGCAGCCGGCAGTTCATTCGGCTCACGCCGCCGCCGGGTACGACCATCCGCCTGGCGATCGTCGACGACCGGAGCGTGGCGGTCACGCCGGCGGGCAATGGCGCCGTGACCCTCCCGCTCAAGCGGTCGATCGCCACGATCACCGGGCTGGTCAGCTTCCCCGTCGAGATCGTCTACACCCGGAAGGGCGCGCCGCTGGACGATTCCGGCCGGTTCGCCTTCGCGGTGCCGCGTGTCGACGTCCCCGTCGCCCACGCCGAGTGCCGGGCCTACGTCCCGGCGGACTTGCGCTTCGCGAAGTGGTCCGGCAAGCTGCGGCGCGTCGAGACGCTCACCACCGAAGAGGCGCACGAGACGATGGTGATCGGCCGCACGCATCGCGAGGAGAAGGACGAGCCGGAGCCGGCCGAGCCGCCCGCGCCCAAGGTCCCGGTGCTCGGTGACATCCCGATTATGGCCGCGAATTACTACGAGGCCGGGGTCGCGGCATATCGGGGCAACCGGCTGGAACAGGCACGCGAGATGCTCAACAAGGCGATCGAGCAGGCGCCGAAGTCGAACTTGGCGTCGAACGCGCGGAAGCTGCTGGGGAACGTCGAGGCCGCGCTCGGGCCGCAGGAGGATGCGAAGACACCGGTCGGTGGCAAGGCCGGCGGCCGAATGAAGCGGGCCCGCGCCGCCCAGGTGACCCGCGAGATCAGCGCGCGCAACCGCGAGCTCCTCGCCCAGCAGCAGCGGATGCTCCGCACCGGGGAGCGGCTCCAGCGGCAGGGGCAGTCGGAGGCGGCGGCGCAGGCCTACGGCGGCGTCGTCCTCCTCTCCGAGGAGCTCCGCAAACGCGGCGAGACGGAGCTCACGCAACTGCCCCTCGTCAAGAAGGCGCAGGAGCAACTGTCCGCCGAGCTCGAGAAACAGAAGAAGCTGCTCGCGGTCGAGCACCAACTGGCCCAGGTCAAGGAAGAGGCGGAGAAACTGGAGCGGGGAGGAGCGCTCGCCCGCGCAGAGAAGCCACCCGCAGAGGAGGCCCGGGACGCAGGGATCAAAGATATGTTCGCCGAGGACGAGCAGACCGAGGACGTGTTCGCCCAGGAAGCCAAGCCCGACGACGGCAAGCGGCCCGAGTCTCGTGCCGCCCGGGTGCGCCGTCATCAGCTCGAGCAGCGCGAGCAGGTCGTCGAAGCCCTGGAAAGGGTGGCGAGGGCCGAGGGCCGCGAGGAGGAGGAAATCGCGGACGTCTTCGCCGAGGAGGACGTCCCGAAGCCGGAGAAGCCGGAGGCGAAATCCCGGGTCTCCGGCAAGCAGCTCGTCCTCCAGCAGGCCCGGCTGCTCGCCCAGAAAGCCCCAAGCTCCCAGGCCGAACTGGGGTACCTGGACTCGGTCGCCGCGAAAAGGGACGAGTTGAAGGATCTCGAAGCGACCGTCGCCGAGCAACGCGCCCGGCAGGAAGGTGAGCGCAAGAAACTGGACGAGGCCCGGAAACTAGCTGAGCGCGAGAAGCCGAAGGCGGTCCGCAGGCCCGGGGTGGCTGGCCGGCTCTCACAGCCGGACCGCGAACCGGGCGACGGACGGGTCGTTACGCGCTACTACGACGTGTCTGACCTCACGGTCAGGATCCGCGATTTCTCCGGCCGGGAGCGGCCCGCCCGGCTGAGCGAGACGCCCCCGCAGCAGCGCCACGAGAAGATCGAGCAGCTCAAGACCGAGATCAGCAAGCGAACAGGTACCGGCGGCAACCGGATCGCCTATCGGGACGGCAAGCTCGTTATCACACACTCGCCGGAGGCTGCAGAGCCAATCCGGGAGCTTCTGGCCTCGTACCGCGCGCCCCGGGCTGTGGACGGAAAGGACACCGAGAAGGCTTGGCGAGACGTGGCGGCACTGGCCATCCCGTACTCCGGCGAGCCGGCCGCTTACCCCTCCGAGCCGGACGAGCGGCGGAAGCGCCGGGCGGCGGTCACGCGGACGTACCTCCTGCCGGACGGCACGACCGGCCCCGGCGAGCCGCTCGACGCGGACGCGCTCAAGCGGTTCGTCAAGTCCAATATCCGGGCCTTCACGCCGCTCGACACGGGCGGCGACC
The DNA here is from genome assembly GCA_046483085.1 of Planctomycetota bacterium. GTDB lineage: Bacteria > Planctomycetota > PUPC01 > PUPC01 > PUPC01 > JAWODX01. The sequence goes on along the minus strand of JAWODX010000577.1, from coordinate 15,537 downwards.
AGGGCGTGCAGATCGACGTGTCGGAGCGGAACGGCAAGGTCACGGTCACCGCGACGCCCGAGTTCCAGGAGCAGATCGGCGGGAACCTGGCCGGCCTGCAGAAGAACTGGGGCCAGAAGGTGAACGTCCGCTCGTTCAACGCGTACGTGCCCGAGGCCGTGGCGGCGGACGTCGGCGTGAGCTGGTCGCGCGGCCAGAACGACGTCACCTACGCCGTCGTCGACGAGGGCCAGGTGCGGGCGCTCTTCGACCTCTACCAGCGGTTCAGTCAGCAGGATGCGTTCCGGGTCAACCCGATGGACAACCCCTCGGCGGTCGGCGGGGGGACGGCGATCGCGAACAACGACCTGATCAACGTGCTCGCCGCGGGCGACGACCGGAACACCGTCGACTACAACGACAACCGGATCGCCCTGCCGCACGACAAGTACCTGCTCATCTCGAACGGCGACTACATCACGGCCGTCCGGGCGACCGAGACACGGCACTGGACCGAGCAGGCGGAGGCTGCGCGGATCGTGCCCGAGGTGACGCCGAGGATCGACCTCCCGCTCGTCGGCCGGGTCGTCAAGTTCGAGAAGACGCTCCTCCAGCCCGAGGACGACACGACCGTGCGGGCCGCGTATGTGACCGTGAGAGAGGAGGCGGAATGAGACATCCGGGCCTGGCGAATGCTGTTTTTGCTGTGATCGCGCTGCTCGCCGCGCTCGTGCTCGGCTGCCGGTCGGCGGGGCCGGGCCCGGCGCCGGACGGGGTGCCGCTCTACCCGGCCGAGTGGGACTCGGCAGGCAGGCAGTATCCGATTGGCTGGCGGGCGGACGAGGAGGAGGGAGCGGCCAGCGTCCGCGCCTCGTGGTGGAGAACCGAGTTCAGAGACCAGCTCACGCAACCGGTATCATTTGACTTCGTAAATGTGAGTCTGACCGATGCCATCGCCTACCTCCGAGAACTCACAAACCTCAATATCAGGTTTGAGCCCGGCGCTCCCGGGCCCGCCCCCCGGATCACTCTGCGGCGCGAGAACGTCCCCCTCGGGGAGGCCCTTCGCGATATGCTGAAGCAGATTGGCTACGACTACATGCTCCGCGACGGGGCGATCTACGTCGCGACCGTCAATCGCATCGAGGCGGACCGGGAGTTGCCGACGGTTTTCTACGACGCCGAACAGTGGAAGCCGCTCGAGGAGGAGCTGAACTGGCGGGTGGCGTTCGACTTCGACGACGTGGACGCCGACGCCGCGTTCTCGGACCTCGGCGAGATGACCGGGGTGCCCGTCGTCCTGGACACCGCGTACATCGAGCCGCGAAAGATCTGGCGGATCACGCTCGCCGTAAAGGACATGCAGGCGAAGCGCGCGCTCGCGTGGATGTGCTGGCAGCTTGACCTCGGCTACACGGTCATCAACAAGACCGTCTTCGTCAGCGAGCAGGACCGCCTGCTGACCACCCCGGCCGCCGTGCTCGGGCATCAACTGTGGCTTGGCCCGAGCCCGGAGCTCGGGCGCGCGCTCGACGAATCGATTTCTGCCGCGTTCGTGGAGAAGGATCTGACGGATGTCATACACTGCTTGAGACTTCAGAAAGACCTGAATATCCTGCTCGATCCGAAGGGAGTGCCGGACAAGCCCCCGAAAGTCACGCTCCGGGCGGACGAGATGAGTGTCGGCGCCGTCCTGAATCGCATCTGCAAACAGACGGGTCTTGCCTGGACGGCCCGGGGCGACGTGATCCTTATTTCGTCCCCGGAACGTCTCCGCCGCCTGAAAAGGTCGCGGCCGTACGTTCCTGGTGACGCGCCGTCGGCGACGCTGGCCGAGAAGCTGAGAAAACCTGTTTCTTTGGCTTTCGGCGCTGGAACTCCGCTCGAAGATATGCTCTTGATCTACTTCCGGAACCTGACGGGAACGAACATTGTACTCGGCCGCGGTATCACCCGGGCCCGTCCGCTCGGATGGCTGACGTTGTGGGATGTCCCGTTCGACACCGCGCTGGGCGGGCTCTGCCTTGTGTTCGACGTGCGATGGACGATCAAGGACGACGTGATCTTTGTCGGGACGCCGGACCGGGTGAAGAAACGGGTCGCGGAGGCGGTCCATATTCCGCCCCCCAAGGCCACTGTGAATCGTGAGCGGAAGACCAACGCGCGCCTCACGCGCATCATCGAAACACGGCTCAAGAGGCCGATCTCGGTTCACTTCATCGAGACCCCGCTGCAGGACTGCGTCGCGTTTTGGCGAGGATTCCTGGACGTCAACATCGTCCTTGACCAGAAGGCGGTGGCGGAGCGCGACCGGGGCGTAACGTTGAGACTCGACGAAGTGCCGGCGGCCAGCGCACTGGGATGGATGTGCTTCCAGTGCGACCTCAAGTACACGATCACGGACGGCGCCATCTTCGTCTCGACGGCCGAGCGGATCAAGAAGCGGCTGCAGGAGCCCGTCTTCATCGCCCCGAAAGACATGCCCGAGGCGACCCGCAAGGCGCTCAACAAGCATGTCAGCTTCGATCTGATCGCCACGCCGCTGAAGGATGTCGCCGCGTTCCTCAGCGGCCTCAGGCACGCGCCGGTTGTGCTCGCGAAGCCACTGCCAGACGAGGACCTGGACGTGACATTGCAGCTCGACAACGTCCGGTACCGTGATGCACTCAACTGGATCTGCTGGCAGACCGGACTGAAGTGGACCGTCCGGAAGGACGGAACGATTCTCATCACAACGCCCGACGACGAGGCGTTGAAGAAATAGGAAGGCTGTTTTGTCCCGGAACCCGGGGAAAGGAGGAGACGGATGAGCAAGGCAAGATGGATGGGTGTCGTGCTCGCGTGTGTCGTGCTGGCGGCGGGCTTCGCCGCGGACGCGGGCGAGAAGGAAGAAAGCCGGGTCGTGCTCGGCTGGGACCAGTTCAAGGCGATCACCGGCTGGGACGGCCGCGCGGCCCCCGGCGAGGTCGTGATCCCCTGGAACGAGGTGCAAAAACTCCTCAACGTCGAGCTGAAAGGGATGGACGCCGGGACGGTCAAGCTCCCCTGGGAGCAGTTCCGAAAGCTCGTCGAGTGGAGCGTCAAGCAGAGCGAGAAGAAGGAGGAAGCCCCGCCGCCCGTCGACTACGTCATCACCAGGGCGACGTATGACGGCGTGCTGACCAAGGACGTCGCCACGTTCGACGTCACGCTCCAGGTGACGATCCTGCGCCAGGAGGGCTGGAAGCGCGTGCGGCTGCTCCCCGCCAGCGTGGGGATCGACACGGTCAAGCTGCCCGACGGCGCCCACCTGAACGTGACCGGCAGCAACTACGAGCTGCTGACGAAGGCGGTCGGCGACCTCGAGGTCTCGCTCCGGTTCGCCGCCTCGGTCAGCGAGGCCGGCGGGCAGTACGCCGTCTCGCTCGACCGGCCCGCCGCCGGGCTCTGCGTGCTCAAGCTCAAGGTCACCGACCAGGAGGACGTGAAGCTGCACGTCGCCGGCGCCCAGGGCATCGAGGCCGACGGCGAGACCGCGTTCGCCCTGCCCGCCGGACAGCGCATCTCGATCCAGTGGGAGCGGAAGATCGAGGAGGTCGCCAAGGCGCCGCCCAAGCTTTACGCCCAGACGCAGACCCTCGTCGCCGTCGGCGACGGCGTCCTCACCTGCAACGAGCGCGTCACCTACAGCATCATCCACGCCGGCGTCCGCGAGCTCTCGCTCAAGGTGCCCGACGGCGCGAACGTGCTCGACGTGAGCTGCTCGCACCTGCACGACTGGCGCGTGGCGGATGGCACGCTGACCGTCACTCTCTCCCGCGAGGTGATGGGCACACACGAGCTCTACCTCACCTACGAGAAGGTCGCCGCCGAGCAGGGCGCGACGCTCGACGCGCCGGTGGTGACGACGGTGAACACCGAGCGCGAGCGCGGCTGGGTCGCCGTGGTCGCGCTGGCGAACGTCGAGATCGCGGGGGCGCCCGGCGACGGCGCATCGGCCGTCGACAGCAGCACCCTGCCGCCGGAGCTCGTCAGCCGGACCAGCCAGCCGGTGCTGCTCGCCTACCGCTACGTGGGCAAGGCGTTCAACGTCCCGCTCGAGGTCCGCAAGCACAAGGACGTCAAGGTGCTCGTCACCGTGGTCGACGCGGCGACGTTCACCGTGATGCAGACGCTCGACGGCCGGCGGATCACCCGCGCCGTCTACGACGTCCGCAACAACCGGAACCAGTTCCTGCGGGTCAAGATGCCCGCGGGCAGCGACGTGTGGAGCGTGAGCGTCGCCGGCAAGGCGGCCCAGCCGGCCAAGGACGACGCCGGCATGACCCTCGTCCCGCTCGTCCGGTCCACCGGCCAGGAGCTCACCGCGTTCCCCGTCGAGCTCGTCTACGTCGAGGAGGGCTTCGATCCGCCCGCGACCGGCAAGGGCACCATCGAGTTCGAGCTCCCCACCTGCAGCCAGCCGATCATGAACGTGATGGTCAACCTCTACCTGCCGAAGGAGGGCCGCTACTCCGGCTTCGGCGGCGACCTGACCCGGGTCGATACGTTCCGGCTCCAGGCCCGGGTCACGCGCGGCCGCGAGGTCGAGGTCCGCGACGCCCAGCAGCAGGCACAGCAGATCCAGCAGCAGGTCCAGCGCCGCCAGGAGCGCGAAGCGCCGCCCGGGGTCAAGCCGATCCAGATCCAGCTCCCCACCAGCGGGCACATCTTCCGATTCCAGAAGATCCTCGTCCTGGAGGGCGACAAGCTGGGCATCTCGCTCCGGCACACGCATTGGCCGGGCTACGAGGAGCCGACTAGTCGCTTCCTCGGCATCTTCTGAGGCGGGTGCGTGAGCGGCAGCAGGTGATCCGGGCCGTCGGCCGGGGGGGCCCGGCGGAGTCAACTCGGCGGCCCGGCCAGCGGTCGGGCTTTTCGCTTGATTTGGGCCTGGGAATGCGGTTTAATGAGCGCAAGCCGCCGAGGTGATGGAACTGGCAGACATGCTAGGTTGAGGGCCTAGTCCCCAGTTTATGGGGGTGCGGGTTCGAATCCCGCCCTCGGCACCAGGAAGCGAGTGGCCCCGCGGCATGTCCTGCTGCGGGCTTTGTGTTTGGGGTATGCGTCCCCCGCCTCGCAGTCGGTCAATCCCTCCGGTTAGAACGGGCAAGGCGAGCACGCGGCATTGCCCGAGCCAGACTTGACTTGAGCACCAGACCGCGGTAACCTTGGCGAAGAGGGCATCGCCGGGGGACGCGCCTGGCGCCAGGGCGACGAAATGACGCGGGACCACCGCCGCAGTCCGCGAGACACCCGGCCGCGCGAGCAACCACAGAACGCGTGATGGTGATGACGACAGCGCGACAGGCTGTCCCGCGCATCGCTCTGGCCGCTGCCGTGCTCTGGTGCTCGGCGGCCGCCGCGGCGGACCGGCCCCGGCGGAGCGACCCGTATCGGGATACATATGCCGGCTACGTCCCCTCGTTTGTCCGCGCGGCGCGGCAGCCCGACGCCCCCGAATTCTACGGGAAGCTGATCCGCCCGGCCCACGAGATGGCTCGGTCCACCGAGCCGTCTTTCTTCACCCTCAACCAGATCGAGCAGGACTCCCGCGCGACCGCCCTGGTCGAGGCGGGCGTCGCCAGGGAAAGGAAACGCAGATATCGCGACGCCCTGGCGATCTATGAACGGCTGCACGACAGGATCCTGACGGTCCACCCGGACGTGCTCTACCGCGTGTCGGAACACGGCGTGTTCGTCCCTGTCTGGCAGTACGTCCAGCGGCGGATCCTGAACTTCCCCGAGGTGCACCTGGAGTTCTACCGGCTCAAGCACGACGCGCGCGCCCGCGAGGCCCTGGACCAGGCGCGGAAGCGCTACTCGCTGGCCGGCCTGGCGGACGTCGCGGACCACATGCTCGCGACCTCGTACGGCGACGACGCGACGTATGAACTCGGCTGCGCGGCCCTGGACCAGGGCCACTACCTGGAGGCGGCGGAACTCCTCGCCAGCATCCCCCGGTATTTCCCCGACTCGGAACATACGACCGCGGAGCTGAACCTGGCCATCGACTACTGCCACCGCAGGATGGGCCGGGCCGCGCCCGACAGGGCGGCGAGCGAAGGCCCGAGCCGGCTGCGCCCCGAGGAGCTCCGTCGATTCCGACAGGTCGTCCGGAACACAAAGCGCGCGGAGCCGTCTTTCCACGCCCAGCGACACAGCGCCCCGCACCTCGGCACCGACGACTACGCGCCTCTCCCGCCGACGGGGGACACGCTCGGCCTGGCGGAACCGGTCTGGCGCCGTCGGCTGACCGAGCGGCCGCTCCGGGGCGGCGTCGTCTACACGCATCCTGTTGTGACGCGTGACAGCGTCATCTATCGATACAAGAATGTCGTGTATTGCCGGTCAATCCTGAACGGCGAGCTGCGGTGGAAGAACGACCTGGGCGGGCGGGTGACGTGGCAGAACCACCGGGACGTGCAGTTGCTCCAGGAGGAGATCCTGGTTCAGGACGGGCTGGTGTTCAGCCCGATGCACAAGGTGGGGCCGTCGCTGGTGGCGCTGGACGAGATCACGGGCGAGCTGCGCTGGGCGCACGGCCCGATCGCTCCGGCGTCGCGGGCGGAGCGCAAGATGCGGTTCGAGGCGGCGCCGGCCGGCGGACCGGGGGCCGTGTACGCCGGCTACATCCTGGACGAGATCGAGGGGAACACGCACGTGGACACCGAGTACGGCGTGATGGCGCTCGACAGTTCCAGCGGTCGCGTGATCTGGCGGAAGCCGATCTGCCGGCTGGCGCCGGGCAAGTTCACGGCCGGGTTCGCGCGGCCGGTTCGGAACCGCATTCGCAGTTTCGCCTCGCCGCCCCTGTACCATCAGGGGACGGTCTACTACAACACGAACGCCGGGGCGATCGCCGCCCTGGACGCCCGCTCCGGCCGAGTCAAGTGGCTGATGCGCTACCCGTACTATGATCGGATTCACGACGCCGCGCGCGATTTCTACACCGGGACCTACGGGCCGGAGTACCGGTCGAGGATCTGGAACCGCCGCCCGTCGCTCTGGTACCACCAGCGGCCGCTGCTCGTCGGCGACCATCTCTACGTGCTGACCGTCGACGGGCCGATGGCCCTGTGCCTGGACCGCAGCACCGGGAAAGTCCTGTGGCACCGGGACAAGCCGCAGTGGCGCTGGAACCGGAGCGGGATTATCCGCGCCTGCGAGGCATCCTATTTCCTCGGCCCGATCAGCACGGGCGAACTGCTCTTCGTCCACAGCGGCCGGCGCGGGACCGTGGAGCTGGTCGACCCGGACACCGGCCGGGCCACGTGGACCTCGCCCGAGTTCATCGCGCACGACGACCACCCGGTGATGAAGTACAGCGGGTGGCAGCCGCGCGGGCCCAGCCCGATCGCCATCAACCACGTCTTCTTCCGCGTCGGGGCGAAGCCCTTCCTCGACACACAGGACCGGCTCCATGTCCCCAACTACGGCGTGGCGAGCCTCTGGTGGTGGGGCAAGGTCCCCGGCTACTGCAACCAGCTCACCGTGCTGGACCTCCGCAAGCGGAAGGTGGTGGCCCGCCGGCATCACTACGACGACGAGACCCTCTCGGTCGCCGGGCGCTACATCCGCGAGGTCGCGCCCCGGCACCTCGAGGAGTGCGAGGACGTGGTCCATCGGCCCGAGAAGCTCAAGAAGAAGATCCGGATGCTCCAGGAGATCTGTGCCGACACGCCGCCGAAGAACCGGCACGGCCCGTTCCTCCCGTTCTCCCGCATCACCTTCCGGCGCCACGGCCAGCCGTTCGAGCTGCGGATGACGCCGCGCGACGTGTCCATGCTGTACGACCGGACGGCCGTCCAGGAGGCGCTGGCCGGCCGGGCCGGGCCGGAGGCGGCGTTTGCCCGGGCGGAACTCGCTTACGCCGACGCCCGGTACGACGAGGCCGCCGCCATCCTGGCGCGCTGTCTCGACCGGATCTCCTCCGAGGATCTGGACTTCCGACAGATGGTCAACCAGCAGCTCTTCCAGGTCCGCCGGCAGCTCGCGCGGAGCGCCATTCGGGCGTCGCGGTCCGACGACGAACTGGCTCACTGCCTGGGCATGAGCCGCACGGCGACCACAATCGGCGACGAGATCAACAGCCTCTTCGCGGTGGCCGACGCCCTCGCTCACAAGGGCCGGTTCACGGACGCCGCCCGATGCCTCCGCCAGGTCATTCGGACCTACGGCGACTACGAATACGAGGTCCCGTCCGTCCTCGGCACGCGTTCGGGCGCGGTTGTGGACACGTCGCGAGCGATTCTTGATGAGACGCAGGTCTGGACGAGGGGCTCGCTGTTCGACCGGCAGATGGCGCGGGGCCTGGAGCTGACGCGGCAGGGGCTGCCGCTCTATCTCAGCGCCGTGACCCCGCTCCCGAAAGACCTGACCGTCCACGTGGGCGAGCTCGCCGCGGCTCGGCTGGCACGCATGCAGGCCCGGTCTCCCGCCTTCTCGAAGCGGTTTGAGCGGACGGCGGCCGCCGCGCTCCGCGGGAGCACGGCCCGCGAGGGGGCGAGCGCGCTGCGCGAGTTCCCGCGCACCGCCGCTGGGCAGGAAGCGCTCGATCGGCTCTTCGGAACGGTCGGGCGCGAGCCGGACGCCGCCGGCCGGCGCCTCGCTTGGCGCCTGGCGCAGATCGCGCGATCGAACGGCCTGCAGGTCCCCGAGGCATATCGGCCGCTGGTCGACGCGCCGACCGCGCGTCGCGCAGAGACGCCGCTCGCCGTGCCCTGCGAACCGCATCGGCTCACCTTGGAGGACGAACAGGGCACCGAGTGGCTGGTTCTCGAACGATGTGGCGACCGCGCGACCCGGCCGAAGCTGCTCTTCGTCGGCGGACGCGTCCGCAAGCGCCTGGACAACAAGTTTGTGCTCCTATGCCTGGACCAGGACACGGGGCGCCCCGGGTGGCGGGCGACCGAGCCGCGCGGGACCGGGCGGTCCGCCGAGCTGCGGCTCAAGGGAAAGGGACAGGAGCCCGGCTTCTTCAAGGCGTTTGTCCGGGGCGACCGCGTCATCGTCCACGGCATGTACGACGTGCTGGCGTTCGGGCTGGCCGACGGCCGGCTGCATTGGCGGTACCGGGTCCCGTTCGGATTCGAGATCCGGCACGCCCTGATGAGCGGCGACTTCTTCGTGCTGAGCGGCGACGCCGAGACCGTCGCCCTCTACATCCGCACCCGCGACCCGATGGGCGAGGTCGTCTGGCAGCAGACCGAGCAGGGCGGCCCGTACGTGCCACCATATTTCCACGGCGACCTGCTGGTCAGCGTGCGGAAGATGCCCTTCAACGTGACGGTCCGGTACCGGACCACGGGGCGGCTCATCGGCCGGCTCGCCCTGCCCGATCTCTCGCTGAACGCCGAGCACCCGATCCTGGGCGGCGACGGGCCGGCCGCCCTGCCCGCCGCGCACGACGGAAAGTACCTCGCGGTCACCGATTCGTGGTACTATATCCTCCTCGACGTCGAGAAGCTGGCCGTGGCGTGGAAGCGGCTGATCGACCGGAACGACATCACCCGCGACCCGCCCCTCCGGCTGGCCCTGAATGGCGAGTACCTGGTCGTGCAGAAGGAGGACTACGTCGATCGGGCGGTCCACGTGCTGTCGAGCCGGACGGGCCGGCTGTTGTGGCACACCGACCCGAAGGTGCCGGAACGCTGGCCGCCGATGCACTCGCTCGTGATCCACGAGGATCGCATCTACGGCATCGAGGAACGCCGGGGCGAGGGGTTCGCGCTGGCCTGCCGCGACGGCAAGACCGGGACGCTCCTGTTCCGACGAGTCGAGAAGGGATACGCCGGTGATCCGGCCGTGACCCTGAGCCGGGGCCGTTACGGCCCGTACGTCGTGGCGCGCGTTCGGGACCGCCAGGACGTCGAGCTGAAGGCGTTCGACGGGCGGAGCCGGAAGCGGGTGCTTCGGCTGCACGCGAAGGGATACGGCGCGTTCGGCGTGCACGGGCGCGTCTCGCAGACGGTACAGAACGGGCGGCTCGTGCTGCTCGGTGCCGGCGAACTGCAATTCTGACGCGGAGAACGGATCGAATGCGAACGGCAACATGGCTGGCGGCCGGCCTGCTCATCCTCGCCGGCTGCATCCAGATCGACACGACGATCAAGCTCGAGCGGGACGGCAGTGCGACGGTGACCGAGCGGCTGCATGTCTCGAAGGTCCTGCTGGACCTGGACGGGCAGCGGGGGGGCAAGACGGAATCCTTCGCGGCGCTGCTGAGCAGGAAGGACGCGCTGCGCCGGATGAAGAAGATGGGCACCGGCATCCGGCTGGTCGACCACGAGGTGCGGCCGGCGGAGGGTGGCGCCCGCGAGTCCGTCGCCGTCTACAAGATCGACGACCTCAACGACCTGGTGTACATGTCCCCGCTGCTGGCGGTCCGGGAGTATCCGGGCATGAACCGCGTCGCCTTCAAGCTGGAGCCGATCCTGAAGAGCTCGCGGTACAATATCGGGCGGGCGGGCCAGGTACGGGTCCGCGTGCTCGGCCTGACGCGATCCGGCAAGACCGTGGACGGGATTCGCGGACCGCGGCGAAAGCACGGCGAGCCGGCGCCGATCGGGCCCAGCCCGCGCGAGCTGCAGGCGTACCGCGACGTCGCACCGATCTTCCGCGACGTGCTGAAGGACTTCTTCGTGCGGCTCCGGTTCGAGACGTACTGCCCGGTCGAGCAGGCGCTGTTCGGCATGCGCGGGCGCATGGCGAACGTCCGACACGTCGACCTGATCAGCTTCTCGGCGGACGACCTGGACCGGTTCGGGGGCAAGTGCGTCGATAACCAGGAGATCATGATCGACGTGCTGCGCCGCGACCTCGGCTCGGAGGACGTCTTCGCCACCGCCCGCGCGTTTCCCGGCAACGCAACCGTGCCCGTGTTCCTCACCATCGGGTCCGAGCGCTACTGGAACGACCGAAAGAACCTCTGGATTCACTTCAAGCCGTCGCGGGAGCTGTTCGACGCATTCTTCAAGGGGAAGATGCTGGATCACAGCGCCCGTCGGCAAGAGTCCCGGCGTGCAAAGTTCAGTGAGATCGGCTGGCAGGGGGATCAGGAATCCGCCCCGTGACGACGACCCGAACCATCGTGCTCCTCCTGGCGGCGCTGGCAGCGGCGGCGCCGGGCTCCCGCGCCGACGGGGCCGAGGGCAAGCCGGAAGTGTCCTTCGAATTCGCGCAGAAGCCGTCGGTCGAACGCGCCGGCGACCGGGTGACGATCCGGTTCGAGACCAGGGACTACTGTGACGTGACGGTCGCCGTCGAGGAGTCTTCGGCCGGCGCGCGCCGAAGGCCCAGGATCGTCCGCCACCTGGCGAGCGGGCTGCTCGGCCCGAACGCGCCGGCGCCGTTTCGGAAGAACTCCAGGCGGCAGACGCTGGTCTGGGACGGAAAGGACGACCAGGGCGCGTACGTGGACGACAAGGACGCCCTGGCGGTCCGCGTGTCCCTGGGCCTGCGGGCGCGGTTCGAGCGGGCGCTCTTCTGGCATCCGATGAAGCGGGTCGGCCTCTTCCGCAACCCGTTCATCTGCGCCCAGCCGGAGGGCGTGTATGTCTACGAAGGCGCCGGCGTCGAAATGGTCCGCCTGTACGGGCACGACGGGAGCTACCTCCGGACGGTCTATCCGTTCCCGTCGAGCGTCGTCAGGCAAGTCGAGGGGATCGAATGGCGGACGGGCCGCGACGGGTCCAGGTATCCGCAGAAGAAGGGCTACTGGCGGAGCACGTTCCTGCAGAGCGGCCGGCACGGATCGAGCGCCCGGAACCACGCGTGGGGCTCGGCGGGAACCTGTTTCACGGTGCGGGCCGGGCGCGCCGCCGTCGTCGAGCAGCGCGTCGACCGGTTCGCGACGTCCGGCGCGTGGCGCGGTGTGCCGATGCCCGGGCCGCGCGTCTGGATCAGCGGGCCGAGGGGCCGGCGCAAGATCCTCCCGCACAGCGCCGCGCTCGGCCCGGACGGCCGGACGCTCTACCTGGCGGGGTTCTTCGTCAACCTCCGCCCGCTCGGCGGCCCGATCCAGATCCCCAACATCCTGTGGCGGCACGGCGTCTACCGGATGGACGTGCGGAAGGACGACCGGCCGGAGCTGTGGAAGGGCACCGACGACAGGCCGGGGAAGGACAAGGCGCACTTCAACATCCCGGCGGCCGTCGCGTGCGACGCGACGGGCCGCGTGTACGTCGCCGATCACTACAACGACCGCGTGCAGGTCTTCTCGGCGGACGGCGAGCTGCTGCGCAGCATTCCGGTGCCCGGCCCGTCACAGGTGCAGATCCACCACAAGACGGGCGAGATTTTCGTGTTCAGTTGGCGGCTGCCGTGGCCTCGGAAACAGTACAAGGCCGTGAAGGCGATGCTGCGAACGTTCGCCCCGCTGCCGGACGCGACGCCGAGCGCCGAGGTCCCCCTGCCGCTCAAGGAGCACCCGACGGACAGCAAGTGGTGGTTCCGGGACGAGGACGTCTATCGCGCGGCGCTCGACTCGTGGACCGACCCGCCGACGGTCTGGCTGGTCCCGGCTCCGATGGGTGCGGCGTGGCGCATCGCCGGCGGCGAGCACGGCCGCGGCCCGCTCACCCACGCCGGCGTCCGGCTGTTCGCACTGCGCGACGGCAAGCTCGAGCGGACGCGCGATTTCCACGAGGAGGTCGAGCGCGCCGTCCTCCGGATCGCCCCGCCCATCTTCCAGCGGCAGCGGCTGTACGTCGATCCGCGCGACGGGACGCTCTACCTGGCCGAGGGCAACACGGGGACGGGCAAGTCGTTCGGGCGCCTGCTCGAGATCGATCCGCGGGCGGCCCGCTGCCGCGAGATCCCGCTGCCCATGGCAGCGGAGGACCTCGCGATCGACGCCAACGGGCTCGCCTACCTCCGGCTGGATGGAGACCGGCAGAATGTCATCGCCCGCTTCCAGCTCGGGTCCTGGCGCGAGGTCCCCTTCGATTACGGCGAGGAACGGGGGAAGGACTACTTCGAGGACAGCCGGACGAAGCTGGTCTCCGCGCTCATCGTTCCGGGCTGGCGGCCGGTCTACTGGCACCAGTCGGGGATGGACGTGACGCCCGGCGGTGAGCTGGCCGTCCACTGCTATAACCGCCTCGAAAACCTCACCGACCGGCGCCAGGGCGGCCGCCCGCGCGAATACAGCCCCCGCCTGTACCCGGGCCGGTACTACTACGGCGCCGTGCACGTCTGGGACAGGCACGGGCAGATCAAGCATCGGGACGCCTTCCCGGGCCTGCCGGACGGACACGGCACGCGCATCGACCTGAACGGCGACCTGTACGTGCTCGTCGCGTGCCACCGCCTGATCGACGGCCGCGAGCCGTTCGGCAAGAACGCGGGCACGATCATCAAGGCCGGGCCCGGCCGGGCCCGGCTCGTCTCCAGCAAGAACTGCAAGGTCCCGATCGGACCCGCCACCCGCCCCGAGGGCCCGCCGCAGCTCGGCGCCCGGACCACCGGCCCCGTCTGGGCCGAGGGCGTCGAGTGGACCCACTCCGGCGTCGGGGTCGTGCGCCCGTCCGCACCCTGCCAGTGCTGGAACACGCGGTTCGACGTGGACTACCTCGGCCGCACGTTCGCGCCCGAGACCGACCGATGCCAGGTCGCCGTGCTCGACACGAACGGCAACCTCGTGCTGCGCGTGGGGCGCTACGGGAACGTCGACGAGGGCGTGCCGCTGATCGCCGGCGGTCATCACGGCCCCGGCAGGCCCGTGCCGCTCGGCGGCGACGAGACGGGCTTGGTCTACCCCGTCTACGTGGCGACCCACACCGACCGCCGCCTCTTCGTGGCCGATCCCGGGAACGGGCGGATCGCCGGCATCAGGCTGACGTACCACGCCGAGGTCAGGGTCCCGCTGAAGGGCGTCGCCGACGGCCCGTGAGCGCCCGGCCCGCCTCGTATCGCGCCCGAAATGACGGAGCGTGCGGCGCCCGGCCCTCCCCACGCCGCAGCCGGCTACGGCTCCCAGCCCCAGTCGTCGGTCGTGTCGATCGTCCCGGCGAGGAGCTCCTCGAACTGCCGCATCTGCGCGCCCGTCATATGCCGGCCGTCGCTGACCGCGCAATTCGCCCGGATGTGCTCGGGACGCTTCGAGCCGGGGATCGCGACATCGAGGGAGTCGAGCGAGGTGCACCACTTCAGCGCCGCCTCGTGCAGCTCGCTGATCCCCAGGTCGGCGAGGAAAGCGAGGTCGTACCGGCCCGGGTCCGGGCACCGTTTCGCGAGGTAGCCGCCGCACTGCGGGTTCATCGCGATCGTCCCCACCCCCGCCGCCGTCGCCGCGGGCAGGACCGCGCGGGCGTAGACCGGATGGAGCGCGTTGACGTGGAGCTGGATCGTGTCGTAGTCCCCGCTCCGGATGCACCGCATCGCCTCCTCGGGAACGTCCGGGCCGTAGCCCATCGTGACGCCGATGTACCGACACTTCCCGTCGTCGCGGAGCCGCTGGATCACGGGCAGCGCCGCGTCGCGCGTCTCCGGATCGACCGCACTGTGGAGCTGGAGCAGGTCGACGCAGTCACGCCGAAGCGCGTCGAGGCAAAACTCGAACTGCTCCCGCACCTTCGCCTCGTCGGGGTCGGGCGACACCTTCGTCGCGATCATCACGTCCTCACCGCCGTCCAGGTCGGCCAGTGCCTTGCCGATCATCTCCTGGCTGCGGTAATACCAGCGGGCGCTGTCGATGAAGTTGACGCCACACTCGGCGACCGCGGTCTGCACAGCCCGGATGGCGAGCGGCTCGTCGCCCTCCTCCGCCCCTTTGAACCCGGGCTTGCAGTTGATCTGCATCGCGCCCAGGCTGATCTCGCTCACCGCCAGGTCCGTCCTGCCCAGCCGCACGTATTCCATCTCTATCTCAGCTCCTTTTGCCCGGGATGGGTCCTCCGGCTCTCACCCCGCGCCGTCGAACTCGCCCCGGTATCTGGCCACGCCGGAAACGCCCGCCATGGCCGCCTCGTCGAGAATGAGCACCATGAACGCCTCGTCCGGAACCCCCTCCCACTGACACGAGAGGCCGTGTCGCGAGGCCGGCACGAACCCGAACCGCGGATAGTACGCGGGGTGGCCGAGAACCACGATGAACGGGCAGCCCCGCTCACCCAGGAGCTCGACCCCGACCCGCACCAACAGCGATCCGATCCCCTCCCGCTGGCGTTCCGGAAGCACCGCCATGGGCGCGAGGCCCATGCCCCGAACGGCTCCCGCTCCCTCGGAGACGACGACCGGGCTGAAAAAAACGTGTCCCACGACCCGACCGTCGTCCACCGCGACCAGGGACACCGCCTCCGGGCACGCGGCGCGGAGCGCGTCGGCGATCGCCCCTTCCGTTGGACCGCCGAACGCCGCCTCGTGCAGTCCCCGGACCGCGTCGACGTCGCCGGGCTGCTCCGGTCGGGTGCCGATCATACGGACCCCCTTGGCGGCTGTGCCCCGGTGGCTTCTATCAGCCCTCGGCTATCAGCCATCGGTTCCTTGCGGCCGCCGTCCCACGTGAAGTAGCTCAAGCCCGCGGAGTCGCGGACGGCG
>JAWODX010000562.1:0-6075 GCA_046483085.1 Planctomycetota bacterium | reverse complement strand
ACCTGCCGCCCGACCACGCCGCCGACGCGGTCAAGGCCGTCCTGGAGGCCGTCGATGTGCCGCTCGTCATCTGGGGATGCGGCGACGAAGCGAAGGACAACGACGTGCTGCTCGAATGCTCCCGCGCCGCCGCGGGCGAGAACTGCCTGATCGGGCCGACCACCGAGACGAACTACCGCACCCTCGGCGCCCTGGGCAAGGCCGACGGCCACAAGCTCGTCGCCGAAGCACCCGTGGACATCAACATCGCCAAGCAGATCAACATCCTGCTCGACGACGTCGGCTTCGAGCTGGAGAACGTGATCATGTGCCAGAGCACCGCCGCCCTGGGATACGGGTTCGACTACGTCTACACCATCTTCGAGCGGGTGCGGATCGCGGGGCTGAAAGGCGACCAGATGATGGCGCTGCCGCAGTTCGCCAACGTCGGCTGGGAGGTCTGGAAGGTCAAGGAGGCCCTCGCCGACGAGGACATCCTCCCCGGCTGGGGCAGGCTGGAGAAGCGCGGGCCGCTCTGGGAGACGACCACCGCCATCGGCTACCTCCACGCCGGCGCCGATATCCTCGCACTCGCTCACCCCCAGACCATCGCCACTGTCCGCGAAACGATCGATGAACTCATGGAGACAGGAGGGGCGAAATGATTCTCATTGGCGAGCGGATCAATACCGGGTTCAAGGAAATCAAGCAGGCGGTCCTCGACAAGGACCCCGGGCCCATCCAGGACTGGGCGCGGAAACAGACCGACGCCGGGGCCACCTACCTCGACGTCAACCTCGGCGCCGTCTCCAACAAGGCCGGGGACATGTGCTGGATGATCGAGTCCGTCCAGGGCGCCGTCGACACCCCCATCTGCATCGACAGCAACCGGCCGGCCATCCTGGCCGAAGCCCTGCGCGTCTGCGACCGCCCCCCGCTCATCAACTCGACGACCGCCGCCGACGAAAAGCTCGACCCGATCCTCCCCCTCGTACTCGAGCACGACGCCTCCGTCATCGGCGTCGTGATGGACGAACGCGGCACCCCCAAGACCGCCGACAGCCGCGTCGAGAACGCCGGCAAAATCGTCGCCAAGGCCATGGAAATGGGCCTCGACACCCGGCGGCTCTTCCTCGACCCCATCGTCATGCCCCTCAAGTTCATGCAGGACCAAGCGAAGGAAATCCTCGAGGCCACCCGCCAGTTCACCCTCTTCTCCGACCCGCCGCCCCACATCGTCTGCGGCCTCTCCAACATCTCCAGCGACGCCCTCCACAAGAAACTCATCAACCGCCTCTTCCTCGTCATGGCGATCAACAACGGTATGGACGCCGCCATCTGCGACGTGATGGATGCCGACTTGGTCAACGCGGCCCGCACCGCCGAGCTGATCATGAACAAGGAAATCTACGCCGACTCATACCTGCGCTCATGAGAATCGTCATCCTGCGAAGCCGGCCGGTCGATCACACTCCCGAGACGGACGACGACTACCTCCAGCAGTTCGACACCCTCTATGCCGAGCGAGTGATCGGCAACCTCGTCGGCGAGCCGGGGTTCTGCTCCGCCTGCGGCCCCGACTGCATCGACTGCCGGGCGCGTTACGACCGACGATTCGGTTCGCACATCGCCGCCGTGCTCGACCTCCCCGCCGTGCTCCCCTACCTGCTGGAGCAGCCGGAGGAGTTCGTCCCGCGTGACGTCCCCGCGCACGACGTCCTCCTGGCCATCCACATCCACGAGCAGATCCTCCTCGAGGTGCTGCGGGCCTGTCCTGCGTGGGGCACGCGCGGCGTGGTCGTGCCGCTCGAGGCGACCGACTGGGTCAGCGGCTCCGCCCGCCAGCAGGCCGCCGACATATGCGGACAGACCGGCGTCCAGATCGAGTTCCCCAGGCCCTTCTGCCGGTTCAACCCCCCGGCCGACAGCCCGCTCGACGAGTTCCGCCGAAGCTTCCACGTCGGACAACCCGACGTCCGGCTCGACATCCAGGACGATAAGATCGAGACGACGCGCGTCGAGGTCTCCGCCGCCTGCGGAGCCACCTACTACGTCGCCCGGTGGCTCGAAGGCCGCCGCACCGACGAGGACCTCGCCCACGACGTCATCGCCAAACGCCTCCACAGCTACCCCTGCACCGCCAGCATGAAATGGGACGACGAGCTCGACGACACCCCCCTGCACGAGGCGAACCGCGCCCACGACGAAATCCTGGCGCCCCTCGGCCCGACCGCCGGGCGCGAGACCGAGATCGTCCGCTCCCCGGTCGGCACCGTGATCCGCAAGCCCCGCCCCGTCCGGGAGAACGCACAGCAGATCGAGAAGGCGAAACAGATCGTGCTGGAGGAGCTGAAGCCGGAGGGCGTCGTCTCGCTCTCCGCCCTTCGCCGCAACGGCCGGATCCCCCCGGCCGCGCTCCACACCGCCCTGCTCCTCCTCAAGCAGGCCGGCAAGATCAAGGCGGAAGGGCAGAACATCGTTGTGCCGTGACCGGGCGGTGAACGGGCGAGCCGGCCCGGCCGGGTCCGAATTGACAGGAGGCCCCGTGCCTGCGTCAGTCGACGAGATCCTCTGCGATTTCAAGGGCGGGCCGGATGAACTCATCCCGGCGCTGCAGGCCGTGCAGAACCGCCTCGGCTGGCTGTCCGGGACGACGATCCGCCGCCTCGCCGACCACTTCCGCCTCCCCGAGAGCACCGTCTTCGGCGTCGCCTCCTTCTACGAACAGTTCTACCTGACAAGACAGGGCAAACACAAGATCAGGGTCTGCCAGGGGACGAGCTGCCACATCCGCGGCGGCACACGGGTCCTCCGCGCCATCGAGAAGAAGCTCGGCATCCGGTCGGGCGAGACGACGCCGGACTACCAGTTCAGCCTGGAGCGCGTCGCCTGCTTCGGGGCGTGCGCCCTCTCGCCGGTCATCGTGATCGACGGCACGATCTACGGCGGCATGACCCCGACGAAAGCCCTGAAGCTGATCGAGAAGCTGACATGACATTCGCCGAGATCCAGCAGCGCGCCGAGACCACGTGGGAGCGGTTCCGAACCCCCTACGGAGCGCTCGTCCGGGTCGGCGACGTCACCTGCGGCCGTGCGGCGGGCTCCCCCGACGTGATCGACGCCATCCGGTCCGAGCTCCGCAAGGTCCACCGCCGGGCGCGCGTGGCCCGCGTCGGATGCCTCGGCCTCTGCTACGCCGAGCCCATGATCGAGGTCGCCCTCCGCGGCGGCCCGTCCGTCCTCTACGGCCACGTCACCCCCGACCTCGCCCGGCGCATCGTCCGCTCGCACATCGACGAGCGGACTCCCCGACCGGACCTCGCACTCGCCACCATGAACGACGTCCCGCTCGACGGCGTTCCCTCGTTCGAGGAGCTGCCCATGATGCAGGGGCAGGTGCGGCTGGTGACCCGCAACTGCGGCCGGATCGACCCGGACGAGATCGACCATTACATCGCCCGCGGCGGCTACCGCGGCCTGGCGAAGGCGCTCGACACCGCGCCCGAGGAGATCATCGCCGAGGTCAAGCGGTCGGGCCTGCGCGGCCGGGGCGGCGCCGGGTTCCCCACCGGACTCAAGTGGGAGTTCTGCCGCCGCGCCCCCGGCGACACCAAGTACCTCATCTGCAACGCCGACGAGGGCGATCCGGGCGCGTTCATGGACCGTGCCCTGCTGGAGAGCGACCCGCACGCCGTGCTCGAAGGCATCGCCATCGCCGCCTACGCCATCGGCGCCGAGCAGGCGTTCGTCTACTGCCGCGCCGAGTACCCGCTCGCGATCCGCCGGCTGCGCCGGGCGCTCGACCAGATGGAGGCCTACGGGCTGCTCGGGGAGGACATCCTCGGCTCGGGGTTCCGCCTGGGCGTCGCGATCAAGGAAGGGGCCGGCGCGTTCGTCTGCGGCGAGGAGACCGCCCTCATGGCGTCGGTCGAGGGCAAGCGCGGCATGCCGCGCCCGCGCCCGCCCTTCCCCGCCGAGTCGGGACTCAACGGCCGGCCGACCAACATCAACAACGTCGAGACGCTCGCCAACATCCCCGTCATCGTCGACCGCGGGGCCGACGCCCTCGCCGGCCTGGGCACCGAGAAGAGCCGCGGCACGAAGACCTTCGCCCTGGCCGGGAAGATCGAGCGCACCGGCCTGATCGAAGTCCCCATGGGCACGCGCCTGTACGACATCATCTTCGGCATCGGGGGCGGCGTCGCCGACGGCAAGAAGTTCAAGGCCGTCCAGACGGGCGGGCCGTCCGGCGGATGCCTGCCCGCCCAGTTGCTCAACCTGCCCGTCGAGTACGACGAGCTGGCCCGCGCCGGCTCCATCATGGGGTCCGGCGGCATGATCGTGATGGACGAGGACACGTGCATCCCCGACATCGCCCGCTACTTCGTCGACTTCACCCGGACCGAGTCGTGCGGCAAGTGCGCCCCCTGCCGCCTGGGCACGACCCAACTCCACCGCATCCTCGAAGACATCTGCTCCGGCCGCGGCCGGATGGCCGACCTCGACACCCTCGCCCGCCTCGGCGCCTCGATCAAGGAGGCGTCGCTCTGTGGCCTCGGCCAGACCGCCCCCAACCCCGTCCTGTCCACGATCCGCTACTTCCGCGACGAGTACGTCGCGCACATCCGCGACCACAAGTGCCCCGCCGTCGTCTGCGAGGGCCTGGTCGAGGCGCCGTGCAAGCACGCCTGCCCGGCGGGGGTCGACGTGCCGCGATACGTCCGGGCCATCGCCGACCGGCGCTACGACGACGCCCTGAACGTCATCCGCGAACGGCTGCCGTTCCCCGGCGTCTGCGGCCGCGTCTGCTACCACCCGTGCGAGTCCAAGTGCCGCCGCGGGCTGCTCGACGACCCGCTTGCCATTCGCGCCCTCAAGCGGCTGGCGAGCGACCGGGGCCGCCCGGCGCCCGTCGAGCCCGCCGAGCCGACCGGAAAGCGAGTGGCCGTCGTCGGCTCCGGACCCGCCGGCCTCACCGCCGCCTGGTTCCTCGCACTCAAGGGACACGACGTCACCGTCTTCGAGCGGTCCGACCGACTCGGCGGCCTGATGCGCTCGGCCATCCCCGCCTACCGCCTGCCCCGCGATATCCTCGACCGCGACATCGCCGAGATCCGCAAGGCCGGCTTCAAGGTGAGGACGAAGACCGCCGTCGAATCGCCGTGCGCGCTCCGCCGCGAAGGGTTCGACGCCGTGTTCGTCAGCATCGGCATGCAGCGCGGTCTCTCGCTCGGCATCCCCGGCGAGGACGACCCGGCCGTCGTCGACTGCCTGGAGTTCCTGGCGAGGGCCGCAACCGGCCGCGCCGTCCCGCCCGGCGATCGCGTCGCCGTCATCGGCGGGGGGAACTCGGCCATGGACGCGGCGCGGACGGCGCGCCGCCTCGGCGCCCACGAGGTCGTCGTCCTCTACCGGCGGACCCGCGCCGAGATGCCCGCCAGCCCCGAGGAGGTCGACGCCGCACTCGAAGAAGGCGTCCGGATCGAGTTCCTCGTCTCGCCCACGCGCGTCGAGCGCGCCGGCGACTCCCTCCGCCTCCACTGCGCCCGCATGCAACTGGGCGAGATCGACCGCTCCGGCCGACCCAGGCCCGAGCCGCTCCCGGGGAGCGAGTTCGCGACCGAGTTCGACACCGTCCTGTCGGCCATCGGCCAGGCGGCCGAGGAGTACCCGAAGGCGCGGCTGGCCACCGACCGGCGCGGGCGCGTCACGGTGACCGAAGAGACCCTCCTCACCTCCGAGGGCGGGGTGTTCGCGGGGGGCGACGTGGTGACAGGGCCGGCCTCGGCCATCAGAATGGAAAGCTGGGCGTCACCCAGCCCCCCAATCAATTTTTTGACATACTCACCAGGTTCGAGTCCACCGGTGAGGATGATTCCTGAAAGCTTCGGATACGTTCCGGACATCTGCGCTGTCATTATTGCTGTGATGACGTCATCTCTGTCTCCGGGCGTGATGACCAGATATCCGTCTTTATCATTGATATATCGAAGGCCATTTTCCAATGTCATGGCGAACACTCTGGGCTCGATGACGATCTTCGACAAATCATCGCCGCGATAGATCACCCGGGCCTCCAACGCTTCGGCCACATCC
>JAWODX010000553.1:0-4833 GCA_046483085.1 Planctomycetota bacterium | reverse complement strand
TCTTTGAGTTAATATAGACCCATATTGTGTCAAAATTGTCCCGCCCTTGAATTTTTAAAATCTCCCCGGGTGCAACCGTTGCCAGTATACTAATGCGCGGTTTTGACCCAATTCAAATCGTTTGTACACCGTGACCACGAGTTGTACGTAGCCCGGGTCGGCCTTCACGGGAATCCTCCGGGTGACCAGCGCCTGGCCGCGGTACAGGGTGACCGCGTTGATGGCGCCGGGCGCCTCGATGCCGGCCGGGTACGCCTGGCCGGCAAGCGCCACGGCGGTGCACACGACGAGCGCAACTATCCGCCGGAACATGGGACACCTCCCTCTGTGAGGGCCGGGAATTGTGATGGAAAGCAGTCAAGCCGGAACGATCAGGCCTCGGAAGGTCGTGTCGCAGATGAGAGCATCCCCGAAGCGAGGCCTGCCCAATTATACGCCGGTTCGAGTACGGGCACAAGCCCCATCATTCCCACCAATAGGTCCGGAATTCCTCGAACGCCGAGAGCAGCGCGTGGACGTTCTCCGGCGGGGTCGGCGGGTAGACACCGACGATGAACGAGAGCCCGCCCGCCGGCGAGCCGAGCCTCCGCGTCTCCTCCTCGATCAGCGCGCGGATCTCCTCCGGCGTGCCGAACGGAATGATCTTCTGCCGGTCGACGTCCAGTTTGATGCAGCACCGGCCCTTGATCTCCCGCTCGATGGCGTCGATCCCGTTGCACAGATCCTGCGGGTTCAGCACGTCGGCGCCGGCCTCGAGCAGCAGGTCGGCGAGCTCCATGATGTAGCCGTCGCTGTGGGTGTCGACGATGATCCCCGCCTGGCGGACCGGCGCCATCATCCGCCGGTAGTACGGCAGCACCCATTCGCGGAAGTCCGCCGGGCTGATGATCGACGCCGTCTGCGTGCCGAGGTCCTCGCCGAAGTACACCGCGTCGACGCCGGCATGGATGAACTGCTCGACCCGGGCCAGGTTGCGCCGCGTGACCATCTCGCACAGGTCCCGCAGCCGCGGCTCCCCGGTCGCGAAGTCGACCATCAGGTTCTCGAACCCGCGCAGATACCACAGCCGCATGAGGAAGTAGCCGTGGTCCAGCCCGGCCTTCGTCAGCTTGCCCTGCTCCTTCTTCGCCCGGACGTTCGCGTGCCATTCGTCCCAGTCCATCTCGCGGCGATCGGTGTACTTCATCGGGTCCGGGGGCTCAAAGCCGTCGAACTTCGCCCAGTCGTCGAGCGGGTGCTCGATCGCCTGACCCTCGACGCCGTCGTAGTCGAAATCCCAGAGCACCCCCCACGGGTCGCGTTCGGTCGTCCCGGCCCGGCGCCTCGGCTGCCACGTGCTCCAGTCGTGCGGCTCGTGGTTCGGATACAGGATCGGGTGCCGCGCCAGCACGTCGTCGAGCTCCTCGCGCAGCTCGTTCCACAGCGCGTCCGACAGGTTGAGCTGGGCCGGGATCCACTCGGGCCCCGTCATCCGCACCGTCCGAATGTAATTCTCGCGTTCTGTCAGCACGTCGATTCCTCGATCTGGTCGCTCCGCGGGCGGCGGTAGACGTAGTTCCCGCGCGTCATGGTGAACTTGGAGAGGGGGATGACCTGCTCGACTTCCGCGCCGGCGGCGGTGAGCGCCGGGGCGATGTCGCTGGTCGTCACGAGGACGCCGTGCGGGGCGAGAGTGACAATGTTTCGAACCAGGCGGGCCTCCTCGGCGGGCGTCACCGCCGACATCTTGCCGTAGGGCAGGTTCGTCACCACGAGGTCGTAGTCGCCGGTCACTTCCGCCGCGTCGGCCTGCGCGGCCGTCGCCGCGAACCCGAAGTACAGCAGGTTCGCGTTCGTCGCGCCGACCATTTTCTTGTTCACGTCGAACCCGGTCACCGACGCGCCGAGGTCCGCCGCATTGAGGAGCAGCGTCCCGGAGCCGCAGCAGGGATCGACGACGCGCTCGCCGCCGCGCACGACGAGGTTGCACACGGCCCGGGCCGCGCGGCCGGGCAGGGCGCACGAACACTCGTGCAGCTTGTCGAGGAACCGCTTCCAGTTCGGCCCGGGGGCGTTGAGCGTCCGGCCGAACCAGACGCGGTCGGGCGTGACGTAGGCCGTGAACCGCTCGGCGGGGTCGTCCAGATTCGGGCGACCGTCGATGGCGAGTGCGAACGCGTTGGCCGTCTCGCGCCGGGAGACCTTCAGCCGACGGGGCAGCCGCTCGACGTCGATCCTGAAGTCGTCGGCGCGCACGCCGAGCCGATCGACCTGCTCACAGGCCGACTCGACGTCCGGCGCCTCCGCCAGCACTTCGATCCCCCCGGCGAGATATCCGGTCCGCTCGATGCGGGCCCGCCGGCCGCCCCGGACGAGCCGGTCGGCGATGCGTTCCGCGCCACACACGGCCCGGGCCTCGGCGAGCGCCAGGTCGCGGCTGCGCTCGTCGCCGGCCAAAAGATAGACAAAGCTCTCGCTCACGCCCTGATCCGATCGGGAGCGCCTTCGCGTTCCACCGCGTCGTATTCGAACTCGGCGGCGAACTGCCGCACGAGCCTCTCCTTCACCTCTTCCAGATGCACGGGCCGGGCGAGCAGCCGCCGCAGGCTCGTCACGCCCTTGTCCGCGATGCCGCACGGGGTGATCAGCCGGAAGTGGTCGAGGTCGGGGTCGACGTTCAGCGCCAGGCCGTGATAGGTGATCCAGCGCTTGATGGCGACGCCCATCGCGCACACCTTCTCGTCGCCGGCCCAGACGCCGGTCAGCCCGTCCTGGCGGCCGGCGTCGATCCCGTACTCCGCGAGAAGCTCGATCACCGCTTGCTCCAGGCTGCGGAAGTAGCCGTGCACGTCGCGGCGCGAGCCGGTCAGCCGCACGATCGGATACGCGACGACCTGCCCCGGCCCGTGGTAGGTCACGTCCCCGCCCCGGTCCACCCGCCGCAGTTGGACCCCTTGCGCTGCAAGATGCTCTTCATCGAACAACACGTTGTCGGGGTCGGCGCGGCGTCCCAGGGTGATGACGGGCGGATGCTCGACGAGGATCAGTCGATCCGGCTCGGCTGCATCCTCCAGGATCGCCGCGTGGATCTCCTTCTGGAGCGCCCACGCCGCGTCGTAGTCGCATCGGCCGAGGTCGATGACGTGCAGCCTGCATTGGCCCAAGAGCTCACCTCCACGACCGATCATAGCGGGTCCGCCGGCCGACGACAAGGCCGGGCGTTGACATGGGGCGGCGGCCGATGTACCCTTTGCCTTGTGAGATGAGGAGGCAGCGATGCTGGTGCCCGAGGACACCGTCACCATCGAGAAGGCGGAGTACGGCTACGTGGCCACCACGTCGCTCATCGACGAGCTGACCGCGACCGGCCACACCCGGGCCGAGGCGAGGGCCAATCTCGAGCACGCCGTCCGCGCCTACGTCCGCATGGCGCCCGCGCTCGGCAAGAAGATCCCCGAGGCGTTTCGGCGGCCGATCACCATCAAGCGGGCGCTGCTCGTCGCCGCGTTCCTCGCCTTCGTACTGCTCATCAAGTTCCTGGCCACTTACCTGTCTGCTCCGCGTGAGGCGCGTGCCCCGCGATCCGTTTCCCTGCTGCAATCGGGAGGGCGAACCATGGCCGAGAAAAAAGTCGGGAGGGTGAGCCACTACTTCGGGAACATCAACGTCGCCGCGATCGAACTCGAGGACGAGCTCAACGTCGGCGATACCATCCACATCAAGGGGCATACCAGCGACTGGACCCAGCCGGTCGACTCGATGCAGATCGAGCACGACAGCGTCGAGTCCGCCGGCAAGGGCGACAGCATCGGCATCAAAGTGACGGATCACGCCCGCGAGCACGACGAAGTGTTCAAGGTCGTCGAGGACGAGTAGCCCGGCGCCGCCGGCGCCCGGCCGTTCAGCCGACCCGGGCCAGGATCGCGCGCAGGCGCTCGACGTAGCGGGGGAACGCGACCTCGGGCTCCGGGATCTCCGGCGCCCACTTCTTCTCCCACTCGTACGCCAGCCAGCCGTCGTAGCCGCCCGCTTTCATCACCCGGACACAGTCGGCGATCGGCACGTCGCCGTCCCCGATCAGGGCGTGAACCCGCTCGCCGTCCTCGGCGACCGAGCTGTCCTTCACGTGGGTGTAGCGCACCCGGCGCCCGAGGTGTGCCCAGGTCTGCTCGGGCGTCTCGCCACACATTCGGTACGGATGGTTGATGTCCCAGATCGCGCCGACGTTCGGCTCGGCCGCCGCGTCGAGCAGCGAGGCCAGCTTGTCCGAGGCGATCCAGTCGTCGTGGGTCTCGACGAGGACGGCCATGCCGTGGGGCGCGGCGACACGGGCCATCTCGTCGAGGGTTCGCGCGGCCTCGGCGCGGGCCTCGTCCTCGGTTCGATCCTCGTTGTAGCCGCCGAACACGCGGACGAACCGCGCCCCGAGCGCAGCGCCGATCTCGACGAAACGCGCCAGGTTCTCCATGCTCGCCGCCCGCTCCTCGTCGCTGTCACGGAGCAGCCGACCGGAGCTCGACATGCAGGGGACCGCGAGGCCGGCGTCGCGGATTGACGCCGCCGTCTGCTGCAGGTCCGTGCCGAACGCGGGCAGCTTCCAGAGGTCCATCTCGCCGGCGCAGCCGCGGAAGTCGATCCCGTCGAACCCATACTCCGTCGCGCCGGCGATCATCTGATCCAGCGTCCAGTCCGGACATCCCAGCGTGGTAAATGCCAGTTTCATTCGCGCGTGTCCTATTCACCTTCCGCGACGTCACCGAGATGGCCAACCTGGCCCGCATCAAGAGGGACTTCGCCGTAAACGTCTCCCACGAGCTGCGAACGCCGCTGACCGCCATCAAGGGTTTTGCGGAG
>JAWODX010000468.1:0-2624 GCA_046483085.1 Planctomycetota bacterium | reverse complement strand
TCAGCGACGACCGGTTCCTCGCTGCGATGACCCTTGACCGGCTGCAACACGAAATGAGTGGACGCGGATTCCGGCTCGTCGAGACCGCCCACCTCTCGGCCCTGTTTTCGGGCCATCGTTACGCGCTGTTTGAGCGGGGCTGACGCCTGCTTCACCGGCTCCCCCTGGATGCGGCCGTTCCCGCGCTCGGTCGCCCGAGGCGGCCTGTAACAAGATGTCAGTTCGCCTTGCGTCCCCTCGCGCGGCGGGTCCGGCTCGCCTACAATTATACGGATTCAGAGAGGGCGCGGACTATTGAGGTGGTCGCGATGGACATCACTGGACTCGTCATCTTCGTCCTGTTCGCCCTGATCGGCGTCGTCTACTGCGCGGGGCACCTGCCGGGTCGCTGAGCCGGCAACGCCTGCCACGGGGCGGCTCAGTCGGCGGTCGTCGTCGTCTCGACCTGGGCGTCGAAGTACGCGGCGACTTCCGGGTCGACCGGCGGCACCTCGCGCGGCTCCCCGCCGTGCCGCAGCGAGTCGGTCGCCATGCATCCGGCAGCGACGCTCTGTCGGGCGGCAACCGGCGACGTCGTGATCTTCCCCCCTTCGCGGACATAGCGGATGAACTCGGCCACGATCCGCGGGTCCGCGCCGCCGTGCCCGCCGGTGTCCGGCGGGTTGAAGAACTGCTCGTCGCCGTACGGGTTGTAGCCCACCCGCCGGTTCCACAGCCGGACGACGCTGCGGCCCGGCCCGGTCCCGAAGTTCTCCAGCCGCCCCTCCGTCCCGATGACCGTGTAGTTCCGCCAGCCGTCCGGGGCGTAGTGGCACTGCTGATACGAGGCGAACCGCCCGGCTTCGAGCTGCATCTGCATCATGCTCACGTCCTCGACGTCGATCGCGGGGTTCAGCCCTTTCTGAGACAGCGGCGGCCAGTTCTCGAGGCGCCAGCCGGTGTCCGGCGGCTCGTCCGGCTCGCGCCGGTCCTCGATCTGGTCGTAGAGCGTCAGGGCGCCCATGGCGTTGACGCGCGTCGTATACGCGCCCAGGACCCAGTGGAGGATGTCGATGTCGTGGGCGGCCTTCTGGAGGAGCAGCCCGGTCGAGTACCGCCGCTCGGCGTGCCAGTCCTTGAAGTACGCGTCGCAGCCGTAGCCGACGAAGTGGCGGCACCAGCCGACCTTCGGCTCGCCGATCCGCCCCCCGTCGACCAGCTCCTTCATCTTGCGGCAGATCCACATGTGCCGCATGTTGTGGCCCAGGTAGAGCGGGAGCTGTTTCTCGTACGCGGTCCGCAGGATCCGGTCGCAGCCGTCAATGGTGATCGCCATCGGCTTTTCGAGGTACAGCGGCTTGCCCGCCTCGAGTGCGGCGACGGCGTGCTCCTCGTGCAGGTAATCGGGCGTGGTGACGAAGACGGCGTCGATGTCGTCGCGGTCGAGCAGCTCGCGGTAATCACGGACGATCGGCAGGTCGTCGTCGAAGCGTTCGCGGAATCGCTCTTTGGCGCGTGCGATGGCCCGGTCGTCCACGTCGCAGCCGAGCACGAGCCGCGAGCCGCGGCCCGGCCGGTGTGCGTTCCACGCCAGGCTGCCCCGCCCGCCCGCTCCGATCACGCCGACTCGCAGGTCATCGTTCCCGCTCATTCTTTTCATCCTCCGTTGTTGTCGCTTTCGCGAACGGACGGTCCGTCGATGCCCGTGCCAATGTAGCGCCGTCCGCCGAGAAGTCAACGGCCGCCGCAGATCGCGAATGGTGGAACCGAGGCCGCGCCGCAGGTATAATCGCCACACGCCGGAAACCGCAGACAGGAGCAGGACGGATGGCACCGACGCTGGAACAATGCCTGGAGGACCTGGAAGCGCGGCTGGACGACGAGGTCGAGTCGGGGCTCTACGACGAATGGGTTCGGTTCACCAACGGCGAGTTCGACGGGGACCTCTTCCGCCCCCGGCGCGCCCGGCCGGCCCCGCCGGCCGTCGAGTGGCCGACCGTCCTCGTCAACCAGGCGATCGACGACTTCGACCAGATGGCGCTGCAGCAGTTCGGCATGTGCTCGGCCGCGCTGGCCGAGGGGACCGGTGGGCTGCTCTGCGTCCGGAGCAACTACGGCACGAGCATCATCCCCTCGCTGTTCGGCGTCGAGCTCTTCGTGATGTCGGACGAGGAGGACACGCTGCCCACGTCGTGGCCGATCGCCGACGTGAGCCGCATCGAGCAGCTCGTGGAGGCCGGCGTGCCCGACCTGCGCCAGTCGCTGGCCGGGAAGGCGCTCGAGATGGCCGAGCGGTTCGAGGCCATCCGCCGCGCGTACCCGAAGATCGGCCGGCACGTCCACCACTACCACCCCGACCTGCAGGGCCCGATGGACATCGTCGAGGTGCTCTGGGGCAGCGGGCTCTTCGTCGACATCGTCGACCGGCCCGAGCTGGTCAAGGCGCTCCTCGATCTCATCACCGAGACCTACGAGCGGCTGCTCGACGCCTGGCTCGAGATCGTGCCGTGGGAGAACGGCCGGCAGGTGCACTGGCGGCTCATGCCCGTCCTCGTACACCAGGCTCGCGTCGTCGATGTACGTGTCGTTGTTCCGGAACGGCCACACCGTGTACGTCTCCGCGAAGAACGTCACCGGCCCGTGCC
>JAWODX010000258.1:0-3706 GCA_046483085.1 Planctomycetota bacterium | reverse complement strand
GCCTGCCGGATGGCCGAGTGCGAAGCAGGCTGACGATATAAGGAGCTCGAACAAAACGGTGGGGCAGGCATTTCTGCCTGCCCGGCCATTGCGCGGGGCTGCCGGAGCGCAGGCAGCCAGGAAAAGCAGCGTTGTAGTGTTAGCCCGCCAAATCAGGATGCGGAGCCCCGGTGGCGCGAGCATGAGAGATCCTGGACGGCTTGGGCGCGTGGGACTCGCCAAAGCTGCCCGGCGGTCGGCCGCAGTCTCCTGGCCACGGTTACAAAGACTGTCGGGAGCCGTCTGCCGAGGGCCGCCAGGCCGTTTTCGGTTTTCATGAATTCATGAATTCATGAAAACCGAAAATGGGATCGTCTGCGGGACCGAGATCAGCAAAGGGGAGCCGCCGTCGCCCCCGCGAACCGCGTGCTCGCCATATGGCAGCACAGCGACTGCCCCCGCGGTCGGTCCCGGGACAGGTCCCCGGCTCAGCGGCCAGCGAGCTCCGCGGAGATCCGCCGCAGCTCGTCGATCATCTCCCCCGAGCGGGCGATGTGCGGCACCTTGTGCTGGCCGCCGAGCGCGCCGTGCCGCCGCGCCCACTCGTAGAACGTCCCCGGCTCGACGGCCTCGACGGCGGGGGCGAGCATGCTGATGTCGCCGTCGCGGTGCGTCTTGTAGTCGAGGCTCTGCCGGGCGAGCCGGTCGTCCAGCTCGGCGGCGAAACGCCCGAGCGGAGGCACGTCGCGTGCGAACTCGACCATCCAGACGTGCCGGCCGCGCGGGTCGCCCGACGACGGCGGCTCGGTCCCCACCGTGAACTCGGTCACCTCGGCCCCGACCGCCTCGCGAGCTGCGACGAGCGCCTCCTCGACGTTCTCCTGGATGACGTGCTCGCCGAAGACGTTGAGGGCGAGCCGTGTGCGGCCCGTGACCACCAGCTTGGGCGGATCGAGCGAGGTGAAGCGGACGACGTCGCCCACGTCGTAGGACCAGATCCCCGACGGCGTGCTCAGGAGCAGGGCGTAGTCGACGTCCGTCTCGACCTGGCCGAGGGTCAGCCGCGTCGGGCCGTCGCCCTCCAGCTCATCGGGCAGGACGAACTCGTAGAAGGCGGTGGTGTCGAGTTCGAGCAGCATGCCGGGGTCGCCCTGCTCGCTCTGGACGGCGTTCAGCCCGCCCTCCGAGGAGGAATAGGTGTCGATGACCGGGATCGGCCGGCCGACGAGCTCCTCGAACTGGTCGCGATACGGCTCGAAGGCCATGCCGAAGTTGACGAACGCGCCGAGCCGGGGCCAGACGTCGGCCACGGTCCGGGCGGCGGAGCCGTGCCGCTCCCGGGCGGCGTCGAGCAGCCGGTGGAAGAGGATGAGCGTCCACGAGGGCAGTCCGACAATGGCGCGGACCGGGGTGTCGAGGTGCCGGTCGCAGATGGCGTCGACCCGGGCTTCCCAGTCCTTGATGGCGGCGACGTCGGGGGCGGGCAGGCGGTGGCGGCGGACCCACCGGGGGATGTTGGCGGCGTTGATCCCGCTGGCGTCGCCCTGCCAGCAGGCGCCCCGCCGTTCGAGCTCGGTGCATCCGCCCAGGTAGAGCACGTTCCCGCGGGTCAGGGCCCCGTCGCCGGCCTGCCGCTCGCAGAGGGCGACGAGCGTGGCGCCGGCCCGCAGGTTGCGCTGGATGGCGTCGGCGGAGACGGGGAGCGCCTTGCTGTCGCCGGCGGTCGTGCCCGACGACAGGGCGAAGTACTTGATGTGGCCCGGCCAGGTGACGTCCCGGTCTCCGTCGAAGGCGCGGTGCCAGAGCGGGGCGAGGTCTTCGTACCGGTTGAGGGGGACGGCTCTCTGGAACTCCTTGGCCGAGCGGATGGCCCCGAAATCGTGGCGGCGGCCCCACTCGGTCTTCCGCGCCTTCCGCACGAGGTCCAGGAGGAGCCGCTCCTGGGCGGCGGCGGGGTCGCGCAGCGCCCGCTGAACCTGGCGCAAACGATATGCAAGTCCCTTCTTGATTATCCAGCGCAAAATCGCCATAATGCTCTCGCAATTTCTGCGGTCTGTCGGTACCGGCATGCTATCGTACCAGGGCGGAGTCGTGTTGCAACCGGTTTGGGGCGCGGGGATTTCGATCGGCACCGCGTGCCGGGCGTCCCCCGCGAGGCGCGCGAGTCCATCCCGAGGAAGGGGAACTCTTGGCTGACATTTTCGACCGTTGTGTCCATTTCCTGAGCGAGCAGCGAATTGCCACGGCCGAGGACCTGACCGTCGCGTCGCGGGTGCTCTTCGACGAATCGCCCATCGACAACGCCGGCCCGGCGCTGCAGCTCCACGGCCGCGAGGGGATCCAGTTCAGCACCAACGACTACCTGGGCATGAGCATCCATCCCGAGGTGCTGGCCGCCGGCCGGGAATCGGTCGACCGATACGGCCTGGGCGCTCCGATGGGGGCCCGGCCGCTGACCGGGACGACCGAGCTGCACCTGGAGCTCGAGCGGGAGATCGCCGAGTTCAAGGGGACGGAGGCGTCGCTCACCTTCTCGATGGGCGCGGGCGCGATGATGGGAGCGGTCGCCTGCCTGGCCCAGCCCGGGGACCTGCTCGTCTACGACCAGCTCGCCCACGCCAGCCTGGTCTGCGGCGGCAAGATCTCCGGCGCCTCCATCAAGTACTTCCGCCATAACGACCCCGCCAGCCTCGGGCGGGTCCTCGAATCCGCCGACCCGGGCGAGAACAAGCTGGTCGTCGTCGACGGGGTGTACAGCATGAACGGGGACATCGCCCCGCTGCCCGACATCTGCGACCTGTGCGAGCAATACGACGCGCGGCTCTTCGTCGACGACGCCCACGGCCACGGCGTCTGCGGCGCGAACGGGCGCGGGGTGGCGGAGACGTTCGACGTGGAGGACCGCATCGACATCCAGGCCGGCACGTTCAGCAAGGCGTTCGGGACGTACGGCGGGTTCGTCGCCGCCGTCAAGGAGGTGATCTTCTACATCCGCTGCATGGCCCCCACGATCCTGTTCACCAAGGCCGCGCCCGCCTGTGTCGTCGCCGCCACCCGCAAGTCGCTCGAGCTCGTACGGAAGGCCGACGACCGGCGCAAGACGCTGTGGAGCAACGCCCGGCGCCTCCAGCGCACGCTGACCGAGCGGGGGTTCGACGTCGGCGAGACCGAGACGCCGATCACCCCCATCAGCTTCGCCGGCAACAGCGCGCTGTACGTCGCCGACGTGCTCCGCCGAAAGTACCGAATCTGGGTCTCGCCCGTCGTCTACCCCGCGGTCCGGCGCAACTCGGCCATCATCCGCGTCATCCCCACCGCCCTGCACACCGACGAGCAGATCGACTACCTCGTCGACTCGCTGGAGGCGGCGGTGGAAGAATACCAGTCGAGCGGCGGCCCGCAGGCCCGCACCAGCCCGGCCGCACGGGCCAGCGGCCAGCGCTGAGGGGGTGAATCCAGTGAAACCGTTATCGGGCAGTTGGATGACCGGATGACGGCTCGGGTTTTCTTCTCGGAAGATCTGCCCGGTGAATATGTGAATTCACGCCGTTTTCTACAGTATATCCTTGAAGAATACAGGGCCTATTCCGGCGGCAACTTTCATTTTGAATTTGTCAATCCCGATGATAATGAAAAAGCCAGACAGGAAGCATCCTCTTATCAAATTCCGCCGGTACAGCTTCGGGTCATCGAGAATGATAAGCTTGAAATTAAAAATGTCTATATG
>JAWODX010000198.1:0-9872 GCA_046483085.1 Planctomycetota bacterium | reverse complement strand
GCCCACCCGTTCGCGGGCAAGGGCGAGATGTGCAAGGTCCCCCACGAGTGCGACCCGCTCGATTTCCAGCCAGCTTATTACGGGCGGGGCATCCTCCCCGTCCGCCTTCGCGACGTCGACGAGCTCGTCTTCGTGCCCGAGAAGGGCAAGCACATGACGACCGCGACGCTGATCCAGAGAGCGGGGCGCCGCCGGGCGGCGATCCGCGCCGGCGCCCGCCCGCGGCCCGACCTCACCGACATGACACCGGAGGGCAAGAAGTACGCGCTCAAGCGGTGGCGCCGGTGGGTGGAGCAGCCGCGGTACTGGTCGACGGAGTCGCACGAGCGGTCGGCCCTGGCGATCGCGCCGCTCCTGCTGGCCGCGATCGCGGTCCCGCTCGGTGTGATCACGCGCCGGGGGCGGAAGCTGGTCGCGTTCGGCCTGGGCATCTTCGTCGTGCTGGGCGGCTATTATCCCTTGCTGGCGGCGGGGACGAAGATGGGCCGGTCGGGGATGCTGCCGCCGGCCGTCGCCGTGTGGGGGATGATGGCGGTGATCGGGGCGGCGGGGCTGGTGCTGACCTCGCACGCGCTGAGGCGATAGGGCGGAGCTCGCGTGAAGAAGATCGACGGCTACATCGCGGTGACGTTCGTCGGGCCGTTCCTGCTCTGCCTGGTCGGCCTCGTCGGGCTGTTCGTGGTCATCGATTTCTTCGCCAACGTGGACGAGTTCGCCCGCGAGTCGATCATCCAGACGCTCCGCTGGGCCGCTGTCTACTACGTCCTCTGCATCCCCTGGTACCTCGTCCAGATCATGCCCGTGTTGACTGTGTTGCCCGCGGTGATCTGCCTGCTTCGCCTGCAGCGGGCCAACGAGCTGTGCGCCATTCGCGCCGCCGGGACGAGCGCCCGCCGGAGCGCCGCGCCGATCCTCGTCTGCTCCGCCCTGGTCATGGTCCTCGCCGGGCTCAACCAGGAGCTGCTCGTCCCCGCGCTCCGCGAGCCGCTCGGCCTCGCCGAGCGGAAGGCGCGGGAAGCCGACAAGCCCAAGGTCGGCCTCTCCCACGCGGTCGACAAGTCCGGCCGCTTCGTCCTCGTCGGCTCGTACGACGAGGAGCAGCCGCTGCCCACCTTGTCCGACGTGGAAATCATCCAGGACGATCCCGAGCCCGGCGGGGCGCGGGTCGTCCACGCCGGCCGCGCCTTCGCCCCGCGACGGGGCGACTGGGACCGCTGGTTCCTGGAGGACGTCGAGGTCGAAGGCGGGGGCGCGGCCGGCCGGCCGGAGCCGCCCCGCCAGTTCAAGAGCCAGGCCGTCGCCACGCTGATCCGCGCCTACCGGGCCGGCGAGACCGGCGTCTTGATCACCGCCGACCCCGGCACCGGCCGCGCGTTCCAGTTCGGGGAATACAACGAGGAGGGCTCGCGCGCGAGCTTCTGGCCCGTGGCCCGCCGGGTCGAGGTCATCGACCCGACAAGCCGCGAGGAAGGGTGGCTTCGCATCGACAGGATGGTGTGGGTCGACGACCGCTGGCTCATGTTCGGCGCGTCGCGCGTGCGGGAGACCGACCTGGCGGCGCGCAGAACCCCCCTCGAGGAGTTCGAGGACGGGACGGAGTTCCCCGGCTCGCTCCGGCCGGCCGACATCCGCAGCGGCGAGTTCCAGCAGGCCAGCGCCATGATGAGCCTCCGCGAGCTCGCCGAGTGGGCCGACACCTTTCCCTGGCGACCCCGCTTCCAGCAGCGCTGCTGGGTCACCATCTGGAACCGCATCGCCTACCCGCTCGCCAACGTCATCCTCGTGCTCGCAGCCCTGCCACTCGTCTTCCGGCGGGACTCGAGCGCGGCGCTCGTCGGGGTCGCACTGGCCGTGCTCATCACGGTGCTCTACCTGGGAGCGAACATCGTGTCCGTGGACCTGGCGTACCGGCAGACGCCCATCTGGCGCTGGCCGCCGTTCGCCGGGACCTTCCCCACCGTGCTCTTCGGCCTGGCCGGGGGCTGGCTCTTCTCGAGGATGGACCGCGTATGACGCCCGCCGAACCGGGGACGACGCGGCCGCGCCGCCCGCTCGCCGTCGTCTGCCTCAGCGGCGGCATGGACAGTACCGTCACCGCGGCGATCGCCGCCGGGGAAGCGGAGCTCGCCCTGCTCCACGTGGCCTACGGCCAACGCACCGCAGCCCGCGAGCGGCAAGCGTTCGACGAGATCGCGGACTTCTATGGCGTGCCGGCGGGCCGACGGCTCGTCGGCGAGATCGGCTACCTGGCCCGGATCGGCGGCTCGAGCCTGACCGACCGCGAGATGCCCGTGCCCCGCCGTGGCGGCGCCGGCGTGCCGACCACCTACGTCCCCTTCCGAAACACCCACGTCCTGAGCATCGCCGTCTCGTGGGCCGAGGTCCTCGGCGCCGGCCGGGTCTACCTGGGCGCCGTCGAGGAAGACCGCTCCGGCTACCCCGACTGCCGCCGGGTCTATTTCGAGGCCGCCCAGCGGCTGGTCGACCTCGGCACCCGGCCGGACACGTGCATCCGGATCGTGACGCCCGTCATCGGCATGAGCAAGGCGGACATCGTGCGGAAGGGCGTGGCCCTGGGCGCGCCCCTTCATCTCACCTGGTCCTGCTATCGCCGGACCGACGAAGCGTGCGGGGAGTGCGAGAGCTGCCGCCTGCGCCGCGAAGCGTTCGAGCAGGCGGGCGAGACCGACCCCGTCCCCCATCGGCGCTGACCGCCGGCCGCTGCGGCCACGCAGAACCGCGCCGTCGCTCTGGGCTCTGTCTGACAACCGGGCAGACAAGAATGTCCGGCCCCACCGAACGGGGGGCATGTTGCCGGTGGGGCAGGCATTCCTGCCTGCCAGATGGCGGACAGGAGTGTCCGCCCTACCTTTTGAGATAATTTCTTAGTCGAGTCCCTCGGCGGCGAGTCTGGCCGCCTCTTTCTGCGCCTCGGTCCGCCGTGCCCGGGCGCCGGGCCCCGTCTCGTTCGCATCGAGATACTTCTGCCAGAAGAGAAGGGCCGGCCCGGGCTCGTCCAGCTTCGTATAGGCGAGCGCGAGTGCGTAGGCGACGTCGGGGCTGGCGCGGCCCCCGTCCTGCGTGGCCAGCTTGTGCACCTTTTTCAGGTACCCGATGGCGTCCTGCGTCCGGTTGAGCTTGATGAGCTGGACGGCGAGTTCGGCGGCGAAGCCGGCGGTCCGCAGGTCGGCGTCCAGGCTCACGTTGCCGGCCGCCTCCAGCATGGTGACGGCCCGGCCGACCTTGCCCCGGGCCAGGCGGATCCGGCCGAGCACGTCGTAGGCGTGGTTCGTGACGTAGCCGCGGCCCGGGTCCAGCTCCAGCGCCTCCCGCAGCGCCTTCTCCGCCGCTTCGGGGTCGTTCTGCACCGCATAGTAGAGCTGGCCGAGTGCGAGCGCCGAACGGCGCCCGTAGAGCCCCTGGCTCATCGCCGCCTTTTTCGCCTCGAGGAAGTGCCGGATGGCCGCCCTGCCCAGGTCGCCGTCGACCACCTTGCCGGCGGTCTCTTCCGAGACCAAGTCCCGCGCCACCGCGTGGCGGAGCGTACGGACGGCGACGGCGCGTTCGTAGAACGCCCGGGTGCTCTGCTCCGTGCCCGGGTCCGTCGTCCGGATCACCGCGTCCAACTGGGCGAGCGCCTTCTCCCCGTCGCCGACCGCGCCGTAGTAGAGGAACCGCCGCCAGAGGGCGCGGTGGTAGTTCAGGCGGACGGTCACGTCCTCGGGCTGTTTCTTCGCCGCACCGGCCAGCGACGCGACGACCCGGTCGAGCGCCGCCCGCTCCTCCGCGTTCTCCCGGTTGCTGGGCGGCACGAGCCCGAGCACCGCGTACGGGTGCGCCGGGGCCTCCTGGAGCAGGGCGAGCGCGTGCTGGTATTGGTCGACCACGGATTTCTGCTGGCCCGCAGCGGCCCCCGCCGCCGTCACCAAAACAAGGAGCATCGTCCACACAATCCTGATCATGGCTGGCTTCCCTTTCTCACTGGCCTGTTTCGCCGGCACATCCTAGCATGCCGATCCCCCGCGGACAAGGGCTTGTTCCTTGCCCGCGCCGGTCCCGTGGCCGTTTCGCCGACCGGACGGCGCCGGGATGACCGGCAGGGCGGGCGTTACGCCTGCTCGTCGCGGTCGGCGTCGAGTTCCGACTCGTCGGGCAGGTCGAGCGACTCCTCGATCGGCTCCTCTGCGTCGCCGGAGCCCGGCGGACGGCCCTCCGCCAGCCGGTCCATCATCGCGTTGAAGGCCCGGGCCACGTCCTTGAGCTGGTCGCCCTTGCGCAGGGTGATCCGGATCGTCTCGTTGCCCGACGCCACCTCGTTCATCGTCTGCTTGACGCGATACACGGGCCCGGCGATCTTGTGCGAGGCGACCAGCCCGAGCCAGACGACGAGGGCGATGTGACCGAGCACGACCGCGCCCACGGTGAGCGCCCCGACGAGCTGCGTCGTCCGGATGTCCTCCTGCAGCGGGCCTTCGGCGCCCGCCGCCGCCCGCAGCGCTTCGGCCTGCAGGTAGAAGAAGATCAACAGGCACACCCCGGTGGTCACGGTGACGACGAGCGGCAGGATCAGGTAGCGGAACTGGAGCTTCGGTTCGACCACCAGGATCCGGCGCCGGCTGAGACCTTTCGCCATGTCTGCACCTCCGCGGGTCGGCTTTCGCGCATGAGTATATCAGACGGGCCCCGTCATGCTCAATGGCCAGCCCCGGATTCGGGCGGGCGCTCGGGCGTGTCGGCCGGCCCACCCCCGCTTTCCAGGTGTCGTTCTTTGAGCGGCGTTTACGCGGCCTTGCGAGCCCGCCGAAGGGCGGGGCCTGGAATGCTCGCGCCGCCAGCGAAAACCGGGGGTGAGTCAGGCGTGTCGGGGCTTGATTGAGGCGGTGCGGCGTGGTAGAGTGCAGGCGTACCCGCTGGCCGGCCGGAGAGAGTCCGTTGGACGAAGCGCTGCTCGATGCCTGTGAGGAGGCGCTGGGCTACGAGTTCAACAACCGGCAGTGGCTGCACCGCGCCCTCGTCCATTCGTCGAATAAGGTGACCAAGGGGATCAGCAACGAGCGGCTCGAGTTCCTCGGCGATTCGGTCCTGGGGATGATCGTCGCCGAGCACCTGTATAATGAGTACCCCGACTACACCGAGGGCAAGCTGACGAAGATCAAGTCGGTCGTCGTGTCGCGCCCGGCGCTGGCGCGGCAGGGTCTGTCGATGGGGCTGGACCGGTTCGTGATGGTCGGGCCGGGGATGGTGGCCGACGACCTGCCGGAGACGGTCGTGTCGAACGCGCTGGAGGCGGTGATCGCGGCGATCTATCTCGACGGCGGGCTCAGCGCCGCCCGCGTCTTCGTCCTCGGGCGCCTCCGGAAGGAGATCGAGACGGTCATCCGCGACCGGCACGAGAAGAACTACAAGTCGCTCCTCCAGCAACTCGTTCAGCGCAAGGAGGGGATCACGCCGACGTACCGGATGATCGCCGAGCGCGGGCCCGACCACGCCAAGGAGTTCTGCGTCGCCGCGGTCATCGGCGAGCGGGTCTCGGACAGCGCCTGGGGCGCGAGCAAGAAAGCCGCCGAACAACTCGCCGCCGAAAAAGCCTACAAACACCACCTCACCATCTACGGCACGAAGGACGAATGACCGAATGGCACAGGACCCCGTGACGACCAGCGAGCTGCGGGCCCGCCTCCGCGCCGAACAGAAGAGCCTCAACCAGCTCCGCCGGGCCGCCGACCGCGAGGACCCGGAGCGGCACGACGCGGAAGAGCAATACAAGGCCCTCGCGCTCCGATACGCCCGCCACCGCATCGAGCGGGGCGCCGGGCCCGACCCCGAGGCGCTCGACCCCGAGCTCTTTCGCGATGCCCTCTACGACCTGGCCGAACCGGGCCGGTTTGCGAAGGAGGTCGAGGCGGCGCGGCCCTCCGGCCTCGCCCGGGAGACGATGACCGACATGCTGTCGACCGGCTCCCCGCTCGACGAGCTGATGCGCGCGCTCAAGGCGCCGGCCGATCCGTGGGAGGTCTTCGACCAGCTCGCCCCGCTGCGGCGCCATCTCCGCCGGTGGGCCGAGGGGACCGCCGCCGACCCGGTCGTCGCAGGATGCCTCGACCGGATCCGCGGATATGCCGACGACTTCGACGCCGCCCTGGCGGACGTCGACGACCGCCTCGACGAGATCCGCGCCGCGTACGACGCGGCGCACGGCGGGGCGGACCGGACGGGCGTCCGCGTCGGCGCCGGCGGCCGGCCGGAGATTGTCGCCGCCGACGACTGGGCCGCCGCCGCCGAGCACGCGCCCGACCTCGCCCGCGACCTGCTCACCGCGCTCGCCTCGGCCGAACTCGCGGCGGACCGGATCCGCCAGACCGCCGCCGAGATGAACCGCGACCTGGCCCGGTTCTTCGCCGAGCTCGTCCCCCGCTATTTCGGCCTGCTCTCGCGCCTCCCCGCCGACCGCCGGGACCAGGTGACCGGGGGCGTGAAGCCGACGCCGGCGCTCGCCGGCCGACTGGCCGCCGCCGCCAACAGCACGGACTTCACCGCAGACCCCGAGAACCCGCTCGGGTTCGAAGCAAAACACATCCCCGTCCGGGTCCGACCGCTGACCCGCCTGCCGGGGTACAAGCGCGTCCGCGAGGCGGTCTTCGGCCGCCAGGCCAAGGACGCCAGCACCGTCGTCGTCCGGCGCCAGACCCCGGACTCCTCCTGATCCCCGCCTTGACCACGGAACCCGGGGCCCTTCCTGGAAGAAGAAGGTCTCGCGCGTGCCGGATTTTTCGCTCAAGTGTGACGAGGCTCTGCGCCGATATAGAGATACGCTGGTCGATGCGCGGGGGTGGTGCGCCGCCGGTGTCGGCCGGGGTCTGGTTCTGGCGGAGGGACACGTGGCGACCGAGACGATCGACAAGCTGGCGGCGATCCGTCGGCGTGCGCTGAGCCTGGTGCTGGCCTTCGCGGCCCTGTTTCTGCTGTTCAGCCTGCTGACGTTCGACCGGGGCGACCTGCCCCAGGCGTCGTGGCCGCGGCCCGACGTGTTCGGGAACGTCGGCGGCCGGGCCGGCGTCCTGGTCGCGAACTACATGATGCTCCATTTCGGGTACGCCTCGTACGTCGCCGTGCTCCTTGCGGCGGGCTTCGCCGTCCGGTCCCTGGTCCAGCGCGATGTGGTCGAGGCGTGGCTGGGGGTGTTCGGCTGCGTGCTGATGCTGGCATCGTCGGCGGCGCTGTTCCAGTTGATCAGCCCGAGCGCGCAGAGCGTACCGGGGGGCGGCGGCGTGGTGGGCATTGCGGCGGCCGGGGTCGCCCGTCACTACGCCGGATCCCTCGGCGCCTGGCTCGTGTTGATGCTCCTCTTCTGCCTGGGCGCGCTGCTGATGTCGGTCGACGAGGCGCTGGAGTGGGTCGGGCGCCGCGCCCTGGCCGGTTCGCGCGCGTGGTGGGCCGGGCGGCGGGACCGGCGGGCGGCGGCCCGGGCGACTGCGGGCCGGGCGGCCGGGCAGCCGGCGGAGCCGCCGATCAAGACGCATCGGGCGGCCAGCGTGCCGGCGGCCGGCACGGCGACGGCCGAGCCGCCTGCCGCCGATGCCGCGCCCGAGCCGGAGGCGGCGCCGGCGGAGACAGAGGGGCCGGACCGGAGCGACATCGCCCCGGACGACAAGAAGACGAACATCGACAAGATCGCGGTCGTCCCCTCGCGCGTGGTGGACGGCGGGTACGAGCTCCCGCCGACCGATCTGCTCGACCCACCGGAGCCGTTCGACGAGAAGGGGCTGGAGAAGCTGATCCGGGAGAACAGCCGGATCCTGGAGCGGACGTTGTCCGAGTTCGGGATCGGCGCGCAGGTGGTGGGGATCGAGAAGGGGCCGTCGGTGACGCGGTACGAGCTGGCCCTGGCGCCGGGGATCAAGGTGAACCGGGTGTCGGGCCTGTCGGACGACATCGCGATGGCGGTCAAGGCGCCGTCGGTCCGCGTGGTTGCGCCGATCCCCGGCAAGTCGACGGTGGGGATCGAGGTGCCGAACGCGATGAAGGAGTTCGTGCGGCTGGTCGAGCTGCTGACCTGCGACGCGTTCCAGGGGAGGCGGGACCGGATGATCCTCCCCGTCCTCCTGGGCAAGGACGCGTCGGGGACGCCGATCCTCAACGATCTGACGCGGATGCCCCACCTCCTGATCGCGGGCGCCACCGGCTCGGGCAAGTCGGTCTGCCTCAGCTCGGTCATCGTCAGCTCGCTGATGCTGCACCGGCCGGAGGACGTGCGGCTGATCCTGGTCGACCCGAAGATGGTCGACCTGGGGATGTTCGAGGGCATCCCCCACCTGCTCGTCCCGGTCGTCACGGACATGAAGCGGGCGCCCTACGTGCTGGAATGGGCGACGCGCCAGATGGACGAGCGGTACGACTGGCTCGCCCGCGTCGGCGTCCGCCACATCACCCAGTACAACAAGCTCGGCGAGGAGGGCATCCGCGACCGGCTCGGCGACGATTTCGATTTCGACGAGGAGGAGGTCCCGTTCCACATGCCCTACGTGGTCATCGTGGTCGACGAGCTGGCGGACATGATGATGGTCGCGTCGAAGGAGGTCGAGGTCTCGATCACCCGGCTCGCGCAGAAGTCCCGAGCCGTCGGCATCCACATCATCCTCGCGACCCAGCGGCCGTCGGTCGACGTGATCACCGGGCTCATCAAGTCGAACCTGCCGACG
The DNA here is from genome assembly GCA_046483085.1 of Planctomycetota bacterium. GTDB lineage: Bacteria > Planctomycetota > PUPC01 > PUPC01 > PUPC01 > JAWODX01. Next base: position 1,173 of record JAWODX010000198.1, on the reverse strand, counting down.
CGGATCTCGTTCCAGGTGACGTCGAAGGTCGACTCGCGGACGATCCTCGATCAGAACGGTGCGGAGAAGCTGCTCGGATCGGGCGACCTGCTGTTCATTCCGCCGGGCACCTCGGACCTCGTCCGGGTGCAGGGGACGTTCGTCAGCGACAGCGAGATCAAGCGGGTGGCCCAGTTCGTCCGGAGCCAGGGCGATCCGGCGTACCTGATGAACGTGAAGCAGCTCGGCCGCGAGCAGCAGGACGAGGGGGCGACCTCGCCGCTCGAAGAGTACAGCCCCGACGAGCTCTATGACGACGCCTGCCGGGTCGTCCTCGAACACCAGCGCGGGAGCGTCTCGCTGCTCCAACGCAAGCTGGAGATCGGGTACACCCGCGCGGCGCGGCTGGTCGAGATGATGGCGGCGGAGGGGATCGTCGGCGGATACAAGGGGAGCAAGGCGCGCAAGGTGCTGATGAAGCTGCACCAGTGGGAGGAGATGCGCGGGATCCCGCCCGATCAGCGGACCGGCACCCCGCCGGAGGACGAACCGCCGATCGCCGCCGACGGGTAGGCAACGGTCCGCCGCTTTGTCTTTCGTCGTTCGCCTTGCCGGGCACTTTATCTTCGCCCCGCCCCCATATACAATAAGGGCTCCGGACATTTCACGAAGTGGATGAGGGTGCGGGTATGCCTGCGAAACCGACGTATGAAGAGCTGGCCGAGCGCGTGGCCACGCTCGAATCGGAGCTCGATCAATGCCGCCGGGCGCGAACCGGCCCGGCCCGAGGCGGCGAGCCGCTCGAGACGGCGCGCGCGGAGCGCGACTTCTACAAGCAACTGACCGAGAGCTTCAACGACATCGCCTACATGACCGACGCGGCGGGCGTGCTCACCTTTGTGAGCCCGCAGGTGTCGCGGTACGGCTATTCGCCGGACGAGCTGATCGGCGAGCCGGTGGGCCGGGTGATCCATCCGGACGACGTGGACGCGGCGATGCGCGACTTCCGTCGCACCATGTCGACCGGCCGGGAGTTCCCCACCCGGTTCCGCCTGCTGGCGAAAGACGGGACGACGGTCCCGGCGGAGGAGTTCGGGCACGTGATCCGGGCGGGCGGCGAGATCGTCGGGCTGAGCGGGATCGTGCGCGACATCTCGGAGCGGGCGGAGTTCGAGGAGAAGTTGCGGGCGAGCC
>JAWODX010000178.1:0-14786 GCA_046483085.1 Planctomycetota bacterium | reverse complement strand
CTTTAACACACAAGCTACAGACCTTGCAGTTAAAGCCATTAAAATAGGGAGTACCATAGTTGATGATGTGCCATTAAATACAGAATATACAGTTCCTGATTATGGTACTGACACGCTTCAGTTGGAATTTGAATAATTCGGTCTTAAATTAAGGTGGTTTTATGCAAGCCGATTGTGCTCCACGGCAAGCTGAGCATGGCGTCCGCCGTCCTGCTCGCGGTCGGCAACAACAAGGGGCTCCGTGCGGTGATGGAAGAGAAGGCGCGTGCCCGCGGCCGGCTGAACGAGGCGTGGTCGGCGGTCCTGCCCACGCTCGACCTGGAGGCGTCCTACACCCGGGTGGACGAGGTGGGCGGGACGACGTTCGCGGGCCAGCAGTTCAAGTCGGGGCAGAAGCACAGCTACGCGGTGGACTTTGTGCTGCGGCAGCCGATCTTCCGGGGCGGCGCCATCACGGCGGGCATCCGGGGCGCGAAGCTCCTGCGCCACCAGGCGGACGAGCAGATCGCCGCCGCCACCCAGCAGGTCGTGTTCGATACGCTCGAGGGCTTCTACGGCGTGCTGCTGGCCGAGGAGCTGGTCAAGGTGAGCCGGAGCGACCTGGACCTGGCCCAGGCGCACCTGGACGAGGTGAAGAAGAAGCGGCGGGTGGGGGTGGTGTCCCAGTTCGACGAGCTGCGGGCGAAGGTCGAGGTGAGCAACGTGGCGGCTCAGCTCATCGAGCGGCAGAACTCGCTGCGGCTGGCCCGCACGACGCTGTTCAAGACGCTCGGCGTGTCGCAGGAGAGCGAGGTCGATTTCGTGGGCGAGCTGGCGTACGCGAAATCGTCGCCCGACCTGGCGGGGTCGGTCCGGCACGCGTTTCATCACCGGCCCGAGCTGCTCCAGGCCGAGCTGGACGTCCGGATGAAACGGGAGGCGCTGATCGAGGCGCAGGCGGGGATCCGGCCGCGGCTGAACGCCCGACTGACCGAGCGGTACGCCCGGCCCGACCCGCACAACAGCAACGACGCCCACTGGGGCGAGCAGTGGACGGCCGGCCTGGTCCTCTCGATGCCGCTCTTCGACGGATGGGCGACGCTCGGGCGCGCCCAGCAGGCCCGCGCCGCGCTGCGCCAGGCGCAGATCGAGCTGGAGGACGCGGAGGAGCGGGTGCTGCTCGAGGTGCGGCAGGCGATCCTCAGCGTGGAGGACGCGGACAAGCTGGTCCAGTCGCAGGCGGACAACGTGCGTCAGGCGCAGGAAGCCCTGCGGCTGGCCGAGGCGGGCTACCAGGCGGGCGTGCGCAGCGAGCTGGAGACGCGCGACGCCCGCCAGGCACTCGCCGAGGCCCGGGCCGTCTACTCCCAGGCCGTCCACAAGCACGAGATCGCGAAGCTCCAGCTCAGGCGGGCGATCGGGACGCTGCGCGAGACCGACGGCGAGCTCGTCCCTCTCGAGTGAGGGGAGGGCGGCCCGCGGCCGGGCGCGGATGGACAGGCGGCGGCCTCGCCGCTATGATGGGGCGGCAGATCGATCCTCCGCGAAGCTACCCGGGCAACACGGGGACGGCACGATGAAGGCGGCGATGTTCCACGGTCCGAAGGACGTGCGGCTGGAGGAGGTCGAGGCCCCGTGCGCCGGCCCGGGCGAGGTCGTGGTCGAGGTGGAGGTGGCGCTGACCTGCGGGACGGACCGCAAGATGTACCTGCGCGGGCACCCGCTGTTCGAGCCGCCGTTCGTATTCGGCCACGAGTTCGCCGGCACGGTCGCCGAGGTCGGCCCGGGGGTCGACCGGTTCGAGCCGGGGATGCGGGTGGTGGCGGCGAACTCGGCGCCCTGCGGGCGCTGCTTCTACTGCCTGCGCGGCGCGCCGAGCATGTGCGAGGACCTGTTCCTGCGCCTGAGCGGCGCGTTCGCCGAGTACATCGCCGTCCCGGCGCCGATCGTCGGGAAGAACCTGCTGCCGATCCCCGACGGCGTCTCGTTCCGCGATGCGGCGCTGGTCGAGCCGCTGGCCTGTGTTGTGCACGGGATCGAGCGGTCGGGCATCCGCCTGGGCGACACGGTGGTCGTAAACGGGGCGGGGCCGATCGGCCTGATGTTCGTGCGGCTGGCGTCGCGGAGGGCGGGGACGGTGATGGCGACGGACGTGCGGGACGACCGGCTGGAGCGGGCGGGGCGATTGGGCGCCGACGTCACGCTGAACGTGTCGCATCTCGACGACCCGGCGGCGGCGGTGAAGGAGCGGGCGAACGGCGGGCGCGGCGCCGACGTGGCCATCGAGGCGGTCGGCCTGCCCGAGACGTGGGAGTCGACGATCCGGATGGTCCGCAAGGGCGGGGCCGCGAACCTGTTCGGCGGCTGCGCGGCGGGGACGAGCATCCGCGTGGACACCGCGCTCGTCCACTACTCGGAGGTCCAGGTCCGCGGCGTCTTCCACCACACGCCCCGGCACGTGCGGGCGGCGCTCGACCTGATCGCGGGCGGGGTCGTGACCGGCGACGAGCTGATCACCGGCGAGCTGCCGCTCGACCGTCTGGACGAGATCCTGGCCGCGCTGGTCGGGCACGAGGGGATCAAGACGGCGGTGCGGCCGCGGGGGACATGAACCGGATGGCGAACGAACGCCCGAGCTGGGACACGTATTTCCTGAACATCACGCGCCAGGTGGCGACGCGGTCGACGTGCCTGCGGCGCCAGGTCGGCGCGATCCTCGTGCGGAACCGGCGGATCCTCGCGACCGGCTACAACGGCGCCCCCCGGGGGCTCGCGCACTGTGCCGAGGTGGGCTGCCTGCGCGAGCAGCAGAACGTGCCGTCGGGCGAGCGGCACGAGCTCTGCCGCGGCCTGCACGCCGAGATGAACACGTTCCTGCAGGCGGCGAGCTTCGGCGTGTCGACCGAGGACTCGACCCTGTATGCGACGGCGTACCCGTGCTCGCTCTGCGCGAAGATGGCGATCAACGCGGGGGTGGTGCGGATCGTGACGCTGGGCGACTATCCCGACCCGCTGGCGAAAAAAATCCTGGCCGAGGCGCGGATCGAGGTGGACGTCGTAACGGGCGGCGAGGATAGCGGTTAACCGGTCTGCCGTGCCGGGAGTGTGAGTTCTCGGTGAGGTTTTGCTTGGATTTTCCTGAAAAGGGCCGGAAAAAGGGTTGCCAGCCCCGGGTTGTGCGCTATACTATCCGGGCCACAAGATGTTGGGTTTGGCCGGGTTAGACGTACTATATGACGTGGGCTATGTGTTCGGTTATGGCAAGTGGATTTTCGGGGCCGCGTGAGTTGGGCGGCGGCTTCGCCGTAACCCTTTGGAAGAGCGAATCCTGGGTGGCCGCGCACGGGGCTGACGCCGAATGATCTGTCCCTTCTGCAAGACTGACAGCGACAAGGTGGTCGATTCGCGGGCGGCGGACGGCGGTTTCGCCATCCGTCGTCGGCGCGAGTGCCTCGCCTGCGGCAAGCGGTTCACGACGTACGAGCGGATCGGCGACGTGCCGCTGCGGGTGATCAAGAAGGACGGCTCGCGCGTCCCGTTCGATCGGGCGAAGCTCCTGGACGGGATCCTGAAAGCGTGCGAGAAGCGCCCGGTCCCCACGAACCTGCTCGAAGGCCTGGTCGAGGAGGTCGAGCGCGAGGCCTGCAAGAAACCCGACAACGAGATCCCGTCCCGGGAGATCGGGGAGCTGGTGATGACCCGGCTGCGGGAGATCGACCACGTGGCCTACGTCCGGTTCGCGTCCGTCTACCGGGAGTTCAAGGACGTGAACCAGTTTTTGGCCGAGTTGCGGCCCCTGCTGCACACGACGGACGCAAGCAGGACGTGAACACGAAGAGGAGGGAGAGATGCCCCGACTGAGCCGAGTGGTGAAGCGCGACGGACGCGTGGTCCCGTTCGACAGTTCCAAGATCGCCGATGCCATTTTTCAGGCAGCGGCCGCCGTCGGCGGCGAGGACCGCCAGACGGCCGAGGACCTCGCCGAAATCGTCGCCGTCTACCTCGAAAACAACTACACGAACGACGACCCGCCCGGGATCGAAAACATCCAGGACCTCGTCGAAAAGACGCTGATCGAGACCGGGCACGCCAAGACGGCCAAGGCCTACATCCTCTACCGGGAGAAGCGGGCCCGGCTTCGCGACCGGCTCCGCGTGCGCAAACCCGTCCGCGCCGGCCGAAACACCACCGACATCTCGCTCCTCGTCGATCCCGGTTCCCGGGCCGAGCTGCTCGGCTGGGACAAGACGCGGATCGCCGACGCCCTGATCAAGGAGGCGGAGCTCGACGAGGAGACCGCCTACGAGGTCGCCAGCGCGGTCGAGAAGAAAGTCTTCAGGTCCGGCATCAAGCGTATCTCCACCACGCTGATCCGGGAGCTCGTCGACAACGAGCTCTTCGAGCGCGGCTGCGAGCGCACGCTCAAGAAACCGTCCGTCGTCGGCATGCCCCGGTACGACCTGGAGCAGCTCATCTTCTCCAAGAGCCGGGAGAACAGCAACATCACCGCGAACAACCCCGAGGCGATCAACCTCACCATCGCCGAGCACGTCCTGAAACAGTTCGCCCTCGACACCATCTTCGGCGACGAGGTGACCGAGGCCCACCGGACCGGCAAGGTCCACGTCCACGACCTCGGCTATCCCACCCGCGTCTACTGCTCGTCCCACTCGCTCGAATACCTGAAGAAATACGGGCTGCACCTGGAGAACCTCGACACGTCGTCGGCCCCCGCCAAGCACGCCCGCACGCTGACCGGCCACCTGAACACCTTCCTCGCCTCCATGCAGGCCTACTACGCGGGCGCGCTCGGAGTCGGATACATCAACGTCCTCTATGCGCCCTACCTGGAAGGGATGGGCGATGAGCAGATGCGGCAGGAGGCCCAGCACCTGATCTTCTCCGGCTCCCAGAACGCCTTCTCCCGCGGCGGCCAGACCCTCTTCCTCGACTTCAACGTGCACACCGGCGTGCCCGGATACATGCGCAACATCGAAGCCATCGGGCCAGGCGGCAAGCCGACCGGCCGGACCTACGGCGACTACGAAGAGACCGCCATCGAGTTCACCCGGGCGATGCTCGACGTCTGGCGGGCCGGCGACGTCGACGGCCACGTCTTCGCCTTCCCCAAGTGCGACTTCCACGTCACCCAGGAGACCTTCACCGACCCCCGGCAGCGGGAGCTCTTCGACTACGCCTGCCAGGTCGCCAGCGAGAACGGGAGCCCGTACTTCGTCTTCGACCGCGACGAGGTCACCCTCAGCGCCTGTTGCCGGCTCCGGACAAAGATCGAAGACAACTACATGCTGAAGCACCCGGAGAGCATGCGGTTCTGCGGCTTCCAGAACGTCACCATCAACCTCCCGCAGGCCGCCTATCGCGTCGGGTACGGCAACACGGACGCCCTGTACGAGGAGGTCGAGCAGATGATGGAGATCGCCATGCAGGCGCATCTCCAGAAGCGCACGTTCATCACCCGGATGATGTCGTCGCCCAGCATGCCCCTCTGGCAGGTGGGCAAGGAGGCGCTCGACGGCCGGCCCTACATCGACCTCGACGACGCCACGTACATCATCGGGCTCATCGGCCTCAACGAATGCGTCCGGTACATGACCGGGCGCGAGCTGCACGAGGGCGACGACATGGTCAAGCTCGGGCTGCGGATCGTCGCCTTCATGAATCTCAAGGCCAAGGAGTTCGGCAAGCGCTACGGCATGACCGTCACCCTCGAAGAGTCGCCGGCCGAGAGCGCCGCGCGACGGCTCGCCAAGATCGACCTCCGCAACTTCCCCTGCGCCCGCGACTACGTCCAGGGCGACATCGAGAACGACGAATACTACTACACCAACAGCATCCACATGCGCGCCGACGCACCGGTCGACATGCTCAGCCGCATCCGGCTCCAGAGCAAGTTCCACCCGCTCATCGAGTCGGGCGCCATCCTCCACGCGTTCGTGGGCGAGAACCTGCCGTCCGCCGCCAGTATCGCCAACCTCGTCGAGAAGACGTTCCGACACACCCAGGCCGCCCAGCTCGCCATCTCGCCCGAATTCACCATCTGCAGCGCCTGCAAGAACATGTCGCTCGGCCTCTCCGACACCTGCCCCGAGTGCCAGTCGGGCGACGTCTACGGCGTGACCCGGATCGTCGGATACTACAGCCGCATCAGCAACTGGAACAAGTCGAAAGTCGGCGAGCTCGCCGACCGGCGCCGCGGACGCTACGGGATCCAGGAGCCGAGCGAGGCCGCCGCCGGCGCCGCAGGCTGACTACCGGAAGGGTTGCGGGAATCGGTTCGCATCAGAGACAGCGGAGGGTTCACGAATGACGGACGCGAAAGTGCTCATCTTCGGCAAGCAGGACTGCGCCAGGTGCACCACCACGAAGAACAAAGTCGGCCACTACATCAACAAGTGGGGGCTCGACGGCCAGGTCCCCGTTGTCTTCGTCGACATGGATTCCCTCGACGGCCTCGCCGAGGGCGCCTTCCGGGACGTCTGGCAGGTCCCCACCACCATCGTCGAGCAGGACGACGACGTCGTCGCGCGGTGGGACGGAGAAGTCCCGAAGAGCGACCGGCTCGGCGCCTCGCTCGGCCGCGCATAGCCCGAGTATTCCACCACGACGGGCGCGAAGATCACGAAGAACATCGCGGGGAGAGAAGCTACGCAAGAAAGTCGCCGCAGTCGAAATGCGCAGCCTGCGCACGGCGGCTGGCGCGTGTTTCACAGCCGCAGGCCTCGTATCCAGAATCATTTCCATCCTTTGTGGTGCATGCATTTTCCGGGATAGCGATCCCTCTGTGCGAAGCAGCCGAAGGGCGGTTCCGGCGAGCGGCCGCCGCCCCCTTTTTCCGCCCCCGATGCAAGCTCCGGGCCACCGGACGGAGCGTCCGTCACATCCCTCGGGAAGCGGGCGATTTGCGGTATGTCGGGGGTGACAAGTTGGCACGGCTGAAACACTTGAAACGCCCGGTCCGCCGGCGTGTGCCATTCTGACACGCCTGGCCGCAAAAACCGCACCCGCCACGATGTAATCTCCTGTAATAACGTCAGCCGGCCCGTGACGTAACAGCAAGCCACGCAAGCGAGTATGACCTTGGCGGCCGGAGCCGCCGAGAAAACAAACCCGGACGGAACGGTTTTTGCAGTATAACCGGGTGCTTGACGTATCATTGTCGTGCCGGGCGGCGGTCTCGTCGCTGGCTTGGTGCGAGACGGGGCGTCGAACCCGTCACACGTTCTTTACCAGGATGCTCTCTCTCGGTCCCGGACCGGCGGCCCCCAACCGACCGGTCCGGCACGCCCCTCCCGGGGGGCCGAGAGATCACCGGAGCGAACCGATGGGCGTGCATCCGGAGAGACGGCATCATCAGAGGATACGAGCCCGGGGCCGATCCGGCCGCCTGGTGTGGGGCCTGGCGGTCTTCGGCGCCAGCCGGCGGCCGGTCGACGCGGTCGCGGCAACGGAAAGGAGGCATCCCGATGGCGATCCGCAAGAACGCTAAGCAGACGGAGAAGAAGTGGATGAACTGCCTGCGTTGCGGCAGGTCGATCCACACCGACATATACCATCGTCTCTGCCGCCGGTGCCGGCGGCGAAACCGCGAGGTCGGTGGCCGGCTGGGCCGCATCTCCAGCGAGGTCAGCTCGGTCATCCGGCACGGCGGCCTCGATGACGAATGGTAACAGACGATGTCGGTAGTCGGTGGGGCAGGCATTCTTGCCTGCCACCTGGCGGACAGGGATGTCCGCCCCACCGCCCGAGATCGTCTCGGTAAGCTCTCCGGACTCTTGAAAATTTGAGCCGGTCTCGATAAGCTATGAGCTTTTCGGGGCCATCTTCGGAGGAGCACATGCGAAGATTGCATCTGCAGTCTCTCGCGGTTGCCCTCCTGCTGGTGCTTTCGGTTCTTGCTTTTCCGGTCGAAGCTGCCGAAGACCAGAACCCGGACACGCAAGTTCTGCGAGCGCTCAGCCGGGCGATCGCCAGAGCGGCCGCACAGGTCAAACCCGCCGTCGTCAGCGTCTACACCACCCACGTCGTCGAGGCCCCGGACCTTCGAGCCATCCCCGGGTTCCCCTTCGACTTCGGCCCGTTCGGCACCCCGCGCCAGCCCGACCGGGAGGGCCGCGAGCCGGAGCCGCGCGAGTTCCGCCGGCGCGGACTCGGCTCCGGGTTCATCGTCAACGCCGGCAAGGGATACGTCGTCACCAACCACCACGTGGTCGCCGGGGCCGAGGACATCAAGGTCCGGCTCGCCGACGACCGCGAGTTCGACGCCAAGATCGTCGGCACCGACCAGAAGACCGACCTCGCCGTCGTCCGGATCGAGGCGACCGGCCTGAAGGCCGTGAAGCTCGGCGACTCCGACCGGATCCAGGTGGGCGAGTTCGTCCTCGCCGTCGGCAGCCCGTTCGGGCTGCGGCAGACGGTGAGCGCCGGGATCATCTCGGCCAAGGGCCGGGGCAACCTGGGCATCGAGGACTACGAGGATTTCATCCAGACGGACGCCGCCATCAACAAGGGCAACTCGGGCGGCCCGCTCGTCGACATCGAGGGCAAGATCATCGGCGTCAACACCGCCATCCTCTCGCGGACCGGCGGGTCCGTCGGCGTCGGTTTCGCCATCCCCGTCAACATGGCCCGGCAGATCGTCGACCAGCTCATCGAGTCCGGCAAGGTGACCCGCGGCTGGCTCGGCGTGGGCATCCAGGACGTGACGCCGGACATGGCCGAGCAGTTCGGGCTGGACAAGTCGGACGGCGCGCTCGTCTCCCAGGTGTTCGAGGGGACGCCGGCGGCGAAGGCCGGGCTGAAAGTCGGCGACGTGATCATCGAGTTCGCCGGAAAGCACGTGGCCGGCGTGACCAAGCTGCGCAACACCGTGGCCACCATCCCGCCGGGAACGAAGGTCGAGATCGTCATCGTCCGCGACAAGAAGCGCAAGACCCTGACCGCGGAGATCGCCCGCCTGAGCGAGGACGTGCTGGCCCGGGCCCGGGGCGAGACGACCGCCCAGGCGCTCGGCATGTCGGTCCAGACCCTGACCCCCGAGCTGGCCGAACGGCTCGGCATCGAGCGCGAGAAGGGGGTCGTGGTGACGGGCGTGCAGCCCGGGAGCCCGGCCGCCGAGAAAGGCATCGCCCCGCGCAACGTCATCGTCGAGGTGAACCGCCAGGCGGTGAACAGCGTCGCCGAGTTCCGCGCCGCCCTGCGAAAGGCCGACGTGAAAAAGGGCGTGCTCCTGCTCATCGTGGCCGACAGCCGCACCCGGTTCGTGGTGTTGAAGAGCGACGATTGACAATCGGACTTGCCGTTTGGAACCGCCCGCCGGCGTAGGCGGGCGGGTCTCGGGGCGATCTGGCCGGGATCGCCCCGAGTGAACATCCGCGCCGGCGCCGCCGGCGCAGACGATACACGACGAATCGGACTGCGTCCTGTGTTGGGATGCGGTCCGCGGGGTGACTCGGCCGGGGTCACCCCGTCCAACGACCCGCACCGGTTCGCCGGTGCATTCGATAGAGCGTTGACAACGTGGTGTGTTGGACCGCCCGCCGGCGTAGGCGGGCGGTTCTCGGGGCGATCGGGCCGGGATCGCCCCGAGCGAAGATCCGCGTCGGCACGGCCGGCGCTGTGCATAGATGAGACGACTTGTGCCGCGTCCTGTGTTGGGACGCGGTGGGCGGGGTGATCTGGCCGGGATCACCCCGCTCTTTTTATGCGCCCGCCCGCCGCCGGTCCTCGCGTCGGCGTTCCCACCCGCCCCAGTTGCACATCGCCGAAACGCTGGTAAAATACCCCTCGGCGACGACCACACCGGAGCGCGTGACATGAAGAAGACGTACCTGATGACGCCGGGGCCCACCGAGGTCCCCCCCGACACCCTGCTCGAGATGGCACGCCCCGTCTATCACCACAGGACGGAGCGATTCGAGGCGACGCTCGCCGAGGTGACCCGCCTGCTGAAGGAACTGCTCGGGACGTCGGGCGACGCGTTCATCATCGGCGGGACGGGCACGGCGGCGATGGAAGCGTGCATCGCCAACAGCCTGAGCCGCGGCGACCGGGCGCTCTGTGTCCGCGGCGGCAAGTTCGGCGACCGGTGGAGCAAGATCTGCGAGGCGTTCGGCGTGGTCCCCGTCCACCTGGACGTCGAGTGGGGCGACGCGGTCGACCCCGGCGAGATCGGCCGACTGCTCGAACAGTCGCCGGGGGTCAAGGCGGTCTGCGTCCAGCTCTGCGAGACATCGACCGCCACGCTCACCGACGTCGAGGCGATCGGGCAGCTCACCCGGGACAGCGAGGCGCTGCTCGTCGTCGACGGGGTGTCGTCGGTCGGCGCCGTCGAGTTCCGCATGGATGCCTGGCACGTCGATCTGGTCGCGGTCGGCAGCCAGAAAGCGCTGATGATGCCGCCCGGCCTCGCCGTCGTCGCCGCCGGCCACAAGGCCATGGAGCGGATCCGCAGCCGGCCGTCGCCGGCGTTCTACCTGGACCTGAACGCAGCCAAGACCGCCGCCGACAAGAGCTCCACGCCGTACACCGCCCCGGTCACCCTGGTCGAGGGGTTTCTGCGGTCGCTCCGGCAGATCTCGGCGGAAGGCGTCGAGGCGGTGTGGGCTCGGCACGCGCGGCTGGGCAGGGCCCTGCGGGCCGGTGTTCAGGCGCTCGGGCTCGAGGTGTTTTCGAAACGGCCCGCCGACTGTGTGACCGCGGTCCGCGTGCCGGAGGACGTCGACGGCGTGGCGCTGGTGGCGGACATCGAGGCGGCCGATGGGGTGAAGTTCGCCGGCGGCCAGGCGCACCTGAAAGGCAAGATCCTCCGGGTGAGCACGATGGGCTACGCGGGGACGTTCGACGTGATCATCGCGCTGGCGGCCCTCGAGATGGGCCTGACCCGCGCCGGGCACGAGGTCGACCTCGGCGCCGGCGTCCGCGCCGCCGAGGCCGTGTTTCTGGAAGGCTGACCGATGATCCGCAAGGCCCGGCTGGGCGACGTGGAGCAGATCCATCGCCTGGTGAACCGGTTCGCCGACGACGGGCTCATGCTGGGCCGATCGCTGAGCGAGCTGTACGACAACCTGCGCGATTTCAGCGTGGCGCTCGATGCGTCCCCGGGCGGCGACGGCCGGCTGCTCGGCTGCTGCTGCCTCCACATCACGTGGGACGACCTGGCCGAGGTCCGCTCGCTGGCCGTGGTGGCGGAGGCGCAGGGGCGGGGCCTGGGCCGGCGGCTGGTCGAGGCGTGCCTGGCCGAGGCGCGCGAACTGGGGATCGCGCGGGTGTTTGCACTCACGTACCGTCCCGAGTTCTTCGGCCGGCTGGGGTTTCGGCCGGTGGACAAGGCGGAGCTGCCGCACAAGGTGTGGGCTGACTGTGTGAGGTGCCCGAAGTTCCCCGACTGCGACGAGGTGGCGGTCGCCATCGAGCTTGGCTGACGGAGGTGGATGCGTGCCCCAGAAGAAACGGCGCCGCTTCTTCATGACCGGCCTCACCGCCCTGCTCCCCGCGCTCCTCACCCTCTACCTCTTCTACGTGGTCATCATCTGGATCCACGAGCGCGTCGGCACGCAGTTCAACAAGGTGTTCGGCATTTCCGAGCAGAGCTGGCGGGTGTTCGTGGGTGACGCCATCGCGTTCCTCGCGCTGCTCGCCCTCGTCTGGTTCGCCGGATTCCTCATCGCCACGTACTTCGGGCGGATGTTCTTCAGCCAGCTCGACCGGGCATTCCGCCGCGTCCCCGTCGTCCGCGTCGTCTACCCGGCGGTCAAGCAGGTCTGCGACTTCTTCCTCCAGGAGACCGCGATCCCGTTCAACCGGGTGGTCGCCATCGAGTATCCCCGGCGCGGGATTCGGTCGATCGGGTTCGTGACCGGGCACGGGCTGAGCGACCTGGTGGACGAGGACGGCGAGCGGCTGATGAGCGTCTTCGTCCCCACCTCTCCCGCCCCGCTGACCGGGTTCACGATCTTCGTCCCGCGCGCCGAGATCCAGCCGCTCGACCTCACCGTCGACGAGGCGGCCAAGCTCATCGTGTCCGGCGGCGTCGTCGTCCCGGGCCGAAAAGCCCTGGTGATCGGCGACAAGGGCCCGGGCGCGCTCGACGCCGGGCCGACTCCCCCCGACAAGGAGGCCTGACCATGCCCGAACGAGAAGCCACGGTCGACCGAGAAACGAAGGAGACCCAGGTCCGCGTCGAGCTCCGGCTGGACCGCCGCGCCGCGCCCGAGGTCGATACCGGCGTCGGCTTCCTCGACCACATGCTCGAGCTGTTCGGCAAGCACGCGGGAGTCGGCCTCTCCGTCTCGGCCGAAGGCGACGTCGGGGTCGACGACCACCACACCGTCGAGGACGTGGGCATCGCGCTCGGCCAGGCGGTGGAGCGGGCGCTGGGCGACCGCGCGGGCATCGTGCGGTTCGCCGACGCCGCCGTTCCCATGGACGAAGCCCTGGCCCGGGTGGCCCTCGACTTCAGCGGCCGCGGCTACCTCGTCTTCGACGTCGCCTTTCCCCAGGAGAAGATCGGGCGCTTCGACGCGGCGCTGGTCCGCGAGTTCCTCCAGGCGTTCGCCTCCAACGCCCGGCTCACCCTCCACGTCGCCGTCCCCTGCGGCGACGACGCCCACCACGTCTGCGAGGCCGTGTTCAAGGCGCTCGCCCGGGCCGTGGGCGCGGCGACCCGCGTCGACCCCCGCGTCGACGGCGTCCCCTCGACCAAGGGCGTCCTGTAGCGGCCAACCGGTCGCCGCCGGGGACTTGCGGACCTGTTGATTTCTTGAAACGCCGGGCGTTGATCTGAATCATCACGCGCCCCGCCATGCGTGTTTTTTCCGCAACAATTCTCTTTACAAAATCCGCGCGGACCCTATATTGAAGGCGAGACTTGCCGAAAACAACCCTGACTGACTCACGGAGAACGCGCCATGCCAGAAGACGGCAAGGGGTCTGCAAACAAGGCGGGCCCGCCGGCGGACGAGGCGCTCGGCCAGGACCCCCAACTCGACGACGTGCAGTCGGACAAGGAGCAGCTCGGCGAACGCCTGCGCGACCTCTCGATCCTCGGTGAGCTCGACAGCGACGCCGGCGCCAAGCACCTGCTCCAGTCCCTCCTCGACAAATGCCTGCGGCTCTTCGAATGCCGGTCCGGCTCCATCTTCCTCCTCGATCGCGATTCGGGGGAGCTCGAGCTCGCGGTCGCCGAGGGCCCGATGCAGGAGGCCCTGCTCGGCGTGCGCCAGCCGGTGGGCTCCGGGGTGGCCGGCGCGGTCGCCGAGAGCAAGGAGGGCATCTTCGTCGAGGACATCGAGAAGTCCAAGGAGTTCGAGAGCCGGGACTCGGACCGGTACCGGACGAACTCGTTCGCGTGCGTGCCGGTCGTCTACCGGGGCGAACTGCTCGGCGTGCTGAGCCTTTGCGACAAGGAATCGGACGAGCCGTTCAACGCGGCGGACGTCGGCCGAATGCTCGCCATCGCCGGCTTCTCCGCCGGCGCCGTCCGCCAGGCGCTGCAACAGGACGAGCTCCGCGGGTTCAACATCGAACTGCACCGCCAGCTCGACGCCGCCTTCGCCCGCCTCCAGAGCACCAACCAGGAGCTCGCCCGGCTGAAGAACTTCAACGAGAGCATCCTCACCAGCATCATGCTGGGCCTGATCGCGCTCGACGACAAGTATCACGTGACCTTCTACAACGAGCCGGCCCGCTCGATCCTCCACCTCGGCCCGCCCGACGAAGTCGACCAGAACCTCCGCGGGCTCGCGATCACCTGTGACGGGCTGGACTGGGAGAAGGTGCTCGACGCCGTGATCCGGGAGGGCAAGGCGATCCACTGCAGCTCCGCCGACTACCGCGTCGAGAGCCCGGGCGCGCCCCCGGATCAGCGAGTGCTGAATGTCTCGGCCTCGCCGCTCCGCGACGCGCGGCAGAAGGTGAGCGGCGCCGTACTCGTCATCGAGGACGCGACCGAGCGCGTCCGAATGGAGAAGCGGCTCGCCGCGTCCGAACGACACGCGGTCATCGGCAAGCTGGCCGCACGCGTCGCCCACGAGCTCAACAACCCGCTCGACGGCATCCTCCGGTTCATCAACCTCTCCATCGCCCTGAAGGACGGGGAGGACCCGACCCGCGAGTACCTGACCGAGTCCAAGAAGGGGCTCGAGCGCATGGTGGGGATCGTCAGCTCGCTCCTCGAGTTCTCGCGCAGCACGTACCCCACCCAGGGGGATACGAACGTCAACGAGGTCATCCGCGACGCCGGCCAGACCCTCCGCCACCGGCTCGATCAGCGGGGCATCGAGATCACCTACGACCTCGAGGAGGACCTGCCGGAGATGCGCTGCGGCGAGCTGGTCCAGGTCTTCCTCAACCTGACCAAGAACGCCTGCGACGCGATGGAGGACGGCGGCGAGCTCCGGTTCGTCTCCCGCCGCGAAGGGGACGCCATTCGCGCGGTCGTCTCCGACACCGGCTGCGGCATGCCCGACGACGTCCTCGAGCGGGTCTTCGATCCGTTCTTCACCACGAAGGGCGCCAGCGAAGGGACCGGGCTGGGCCTGGCCATCTGCCACGACATCGTCGAAAAACACGGCGGCAAGATCTCCGTCGAGAGCACAGTCGGCGAAGGCACCACCTTCACCATCACACTACCGCTGAGTTGAAGAGGAGCCACTCATGACGAGCGGGAACCAGACAGAGGCCCAGGACTCGCACGGCACGGTCCTCGTCGTCGACGACGACCTGATCGAATGCCGGTCCCTCTCCGAGTTCCTCAAGCTGGACGGCTACCAGGTCGAGTCGGCCACCAG
>JAWODX010000083.1:0-2589 GCA_046483085.1 Planctomycetota bacterium | reverse complement strand
AGGTCGGCGCCGACGACTACCTCTGCAAGCCGCTGAACCCGGCGGAGGTGAAGCAGCGCATCCGCCAGCTCCTCGGGCGCGGCGCCGCCCCCGCGCCCGCCGAGCCCGAGCCGAGCAGCGCGCCCGAGCCCCCGGCACCGGGCCCGACGGAACCGGCGGCCCCCGAGGCCCGCCTGACCGCCGAGCACCTGGCCCGGGCCGAGGCGGTCTACGACGACTGCCGCCGATTCGCCGAGGACGCCGCCGAGCGGGCGAAGAGCGAGGAGCCGCCGGACATCGACCGCTGCCGCGACCTCGCCGCCCGACTCGTCCGCGAATGCCAGCAGAGCAACCGCCTCCTGATCAAGGCCATCCGCTCGTATCAGACCGACGAGAGCTCGCACGACGCCGTCAACTGCGCCATCTTCAGCGTCAAGATCGGCGCCGGGCTGAACTACGACACCGAGGAACTGACGGCGCTGGCCATGGCGGCGCTGTGCCACGAGGTCGGGATGAGCTGTGTGCCGGAAGAGGTGGCCGCCGCCGAGGGCAAGTACTCGCGCCGGCAGCGCTCGGCGATCCGCCGCCATCCCGAACACGCCTACCGGATTCTGAAGAAGCTCGGACCCGAGTACGAGTGGCTGGCCGAGGCCGTCTACCAGGAGCACGAGCGCGAGGGGGGCCAGGGGTATCCGCAGGGGCTGGCCGGCGACGAGATCTCCGAGTTCGCCAAGGTCATCGGGCTGGCCGACACGTACGAGTCGCTGTCGCACCGCCGGCCGTTCCGCAGGGCGTTCATCGCGTTCGACGCGCTCCGCGAGGTGATCGGGATGCGCCACAGGTATTTCGCCCCGCACATCATCCGGGCGCTCGTCGCCGAGGTCTCGGTGTTCCCGCTGGAGAGCTACGTCCAGCTCAACACCGGCGAGATCGCCCGCGTGGTGAGGACGAGCCCGGACAACCTGCTCCGCCCGGTGGTCGTCGTGGAGTACGACTCCCGGGGCAACAGGCTGAAGCGGGCCCGGGTCGTCGACCTGGCCTCTCGACCGCTGATCTACGTGACCGAGGCGGTCGACGAGCGGGAACTGGTAACCCAGGGATGAGAGCGATGGCAGCAAGAAGATCGAGATGGCAGGCGTTCGCCGGGCTGGTTCTCCTCACCCTCGCCGGCTGCGACCCCGTCGGCCGCGGCGTCGTCGTCGAGCCCGTGCCCGAGCCCCAGCTCCGCAAGGTCCAGCACCCGACCCGCCCGGTCCACTGGTTTCCCCGCGCCCTCGGCCCGGCGGCGAGCGGCGACTTCCACTGCCTGGCGATCGCGGACTTCGACGGCGACGGCCTGCCCGACCTCGCCGCCGGCGGCTTCGACCAGCGCGGCATCCGCGTCTGGCTGGCCAACGGCGACGGGACATGGAGCGCCGTCGAGGGCCCCCGCCACCTCGGCCGACCCACCAGCATCGCGGTGGGGAACGTGGATAACGACCCGCAGGGCCGGCCGGACATCGTCGTCGCCGGGAAGGCCGAACTGCCCGGGATACGAGTCTACCGGAACGTCCTGGACGCGAAGGCGCAGAAAGCGACGCCCGGGGGCTGGGAGACAGCTCCGCCGGTCACCATCACCCAGAGCTATCTGTCGGTCTTCCTGCGCGACATCAACAAGGACGGCCGGCTCGACATCGTCGCCGCCCGCGAGAAGAACGGCGGCCAGGGCGGCATCGGCGTCTGGTTCAACCGCGGCGAGCAGGGCTGGTCCTCCGACGTCGGGCCCAAGGCGTCCGAGAGCTACAACGACGTGGCCGCCGCCGACTTCAACGGCGACGGGCACCTCGACCTGGTCGCCGCCCGATGGGGAAACCCCGGCGGGCTCGACATCTGGTACGGAAACAGCCGCGGCTCCTGGACCCGCGCCGGCGAAGACCCCGAGATCAAGCTCAACTACCAGGGCCTCGACACCGGCGACTTCAACGGGAACGGCGAGACCGACATCGTCGCCACCAGCTACCGGAGCGACATCGGCGTCTGCATCTTCCTCAACGACCGCCACCCGAACGACCGGGAGCCGGCCGACCGGGAGGCCGGCTGGTGGTCCACCCCGGTGCGCCTCGCCGACAAGGGCAGCTTCTGGGACGCTCGCGCCGTCGACCTGAACGGCGACGGCCTGCTCGACGTCGTCGCCACCTCGTTCGACGGGCGCGGCGTGCGCTGCTGGCTCCAGCTCCCGCCCGAGGTCGAAGAAGGGGAACCGCGCCCCTTCGTCCCGCGGTTCCAGGAACAGAGCTGGCCGTTCCCCCACAAGGGCACGTACTTCGCGGTCGACGCCGCCGACTTCAACGAGGACGGCCGGGCCGACGTCGTCGGCGTGACCCGGGACGAAGGGGTCAAGGTCTGGTTTCAGACGGCGGAGGCGAACGGGCGCATCGCCGTCTCGCCCCGCGCCCGGTCGGTCCCCGTCGAAACGTGGCGCCCCCGCGCGTTCGGCGAAGAGGACGAGGCGCCGCAGGAACCGAAAGAGAACTACGTGTTTCGCACGAGCGTGAGCGAGGCCGGCCGAGAATACGCCGAATACCGGATCGGCCCGCGCGACCTCCTCCAGGTCGTCATCTACCCGAGCCG
>JAWODX010000046.1:0-14132 GCA_046483085.1 Planctomycetota bacterium | reverse complement strand
ATGCGGACCGACAGCCGCCGGCGCCGGAGCGAGGAGACCGTACGGACCAAGTCGGGCGAGGCCCGCACCTGGCTGGTGCACGGATCGTACGTCCGCCGGGCCAGCGACGACCGCGGACTGATGGTCACCATGGGGCTGGACATCACCGAGCGGCGCGAGGCCGAGGCGCGGATCCGCGACCTCGCCCGGTTCCCCGAGGAAAACCCGAACCCCGTCCTCCGTATCTCGACCGAGGGCGAGATGCTGCACGCGAACCCGGCCGCGCGGGCGGTGCTCGACGAATGCGGATGCGCCGACGCCGACAAGCCGCCCGTCGACTGGCGGCGGCTCGCCCGCCACGCCCGCGAGCAGGGCATCATCCGCCGGGCCGAAATCGAGTGCGCCGACCGCACGTTCGTGATGGCGTTCGTCCCCATCCCGGGAACGGACTACACGAACGTGTACGGGCTGGACATTTCGCTGCGCAAGCGGGCCGAGGACGCGCTGATGCAGGCGCGAGCCGATCTGGAGCACGAGGTCGAGGATCGGACGCGGGAGCTCTCCGATGCCAACCGCCGGCTCCGCGCGACCGTGGACGAGCTGGCCCAGGCGCGGGACGAGCTCCGCGAGTCGACCGCCGTCGTCGAGAGCGTCTTCGACAACACCCACATGCTCATCGCCTACATGGATCGCGACTTCAATTTCATTCGGGTGAACCGCGCCTACGCCGCCGCCGACGGCGCCACGCCCGATGCCCTCGTCGGCAAGAACCACTTCGACCTGTACCCGGACCCGGAGAACGAACGGATCTTCCGCCAGGTCGTCGAGACCGGGCAGCCCTACTACGTCTTTGCCCGGGCGTTCGAGTATGCCGACAATCCCGAACGCGGCACCACGTACTGGGACTGGAGTCTGCAGCCGGTCATCGACGAGGCCGGCGAGGTCGAGGGCCTGATCCTCTGCCTCATCGACGTGACCGAGCGCCGCCGCGCGACGCAAGAACTGGAGCGGTCGCGCCAGCAATTGCGGGCGCTGACCGCCCGCTCGCTCGAACTCGTCGAGGAGGAGCGGCGCCGCATGGCCCGCGAGGTGCACGACGGGCTCGGCCAGGAGCTCACCGCGCTCCAGACGGGGCTCGGCGTCCTGCGCCGCAAGGTAGCCCAGGCCGACGGGCCGCTCGACCCGGGCGCGGTGATTGAGCGCCTCGACCGGATGTTGGCCGACGCCGAGACGACGGTGGGCACGGTGCGGGACATCTCGCGCCGGCTCCGGCCGTCCGCCCTCGACGAACTCGGGCTGGATGCCGCCATCGAGGAGGAGGCGGAAGCGTTCGAGAGCCGGACCGGCATCGCCTGTCGCGTCCACCTCTCTCGGCAGCCGGTGTCGGTGGGCGGCGAACGGTCGACCGCCATGTTCCGCATCCTCCGCGAGGCGCTGGCCAACGTCGAACGCCACGCCGAGGCCCGCGCCGTCGATGTCTCTCTGGCCTCGCGCGGCGGGACGGTGGCGCTGACGGTGGCCGACGACGGGGTGGGCATCACCCCCGAAGAGGAGGCGAGCCCGACGTCGCTGGGCCTGCTGGGAATGAAGGAGCGGGCGTTCCGGCTGGGCGGCAACGTGACCGTCCGGGGCGCGCCCGGCGAAGGGACCGCCGTGACGGTCTCCCTTCCCATAGACCGAGAGGAGCAGGAGCCATGATCCGAGTGCTGATCGCCGACGACCATCCGCTGGCCCGCCGCGGCCTGAGGGACATCTTCGAGGACGAGGCCGACGTCGCCATCGAAGGCGAGGCCGAGCGCGGGCAGGAAGTGCTGGAGAAGGTCCGCGAGCGCGACTGGGACGTGCTCGTCCTCGATCTGTCCATGCCCGGGCTCAGCGGGCTCGACCTCTTGAAACAGCTCAAGAGCGAGAAGCCCCGGCTCCCCGTCCTGGTCGTCACCATGCATCCGGAAAAGCGGTACGCGGTCCGGGCGCTGAAGGCGGGCGCCTCGGGCTACCTGACCAAGGGGAGCCCGCCGGAGGAGATCATCGCCGCCGTGCGGAAGCTCGCCGACGGGGGCAAGTACGCCAGCTCGACGCTCACCGAGGCCCTGGTCCGACGCATCGACGAACCCGAAGACAAGCTGCCGCACGAGACCCTCTCCGACCGCGAGTTCCAGGTCCTCTGCCTGATCGCGTCGGGGATGACCGTCTCCGAGATCGCCGCCAAGCTCTCGCTCAGCGTCAACACGGTGAGCACCTACCGCAGCCGCATCCTCGACAAGATGAGCATGCAGAACAACGCCCAGCTCACCAAGTACGCGGTGGACAACCAACTGGCGGAGTGACGAATCCGCGGCCGCGCGCCGGTCCTCCGTTCTTTTCGGCCGGCGGGGGCCGCGCCCTGTAAGGCAAACGGCGACAGAAAACCACCGGCGATCTCGACAGAAGATTCGACGCGATGTCGATTCCCAGCCGCCGGCCTTCGGGCTACGATGTCTGTTATAATAGTTCCCCGACGGTCCCGGGCTTCGCGCGCCGATTTGCCGCGCGGCCCATGACAATGGAGGCGAGAGCCATGCTGAGAAGCCTGCGAAAGATACTCGGATACCGCGTCCACGCCGTCGACGCCGAGTTCGGCCAGATCGAGGACGTCTATTTCGACGATTACCTGTGGACGGTCCGTTATTTCGTCGTCGACACCGTCGGCCTGTTCGGCCAGGGCCCGGTCCTCATCTCGCCGCAGTCGGTGGGCGAGCCGGACTGGGAGGAGAAGATCGTCCCGGTGTCCCTGTCGCGGGAGCAGATCGAGAACAGCCCGGACATCGACGCCGACCTGCCGGTCTCGCGCCAGCACGAGGCGGAGCTGGCCGCGCACTACGACTGGTCCCCGTACTGGGTGCCCCCCGGCGACGACGAGACCGACCTCATGACCCCGCCCGTGCCCGAGGCGGAGGAGGTGCCGAAGGTGTCGGCCGACCCGGACCTGCGGAGCCTCCGCGAAGTGGTCGACTATCACGTCCGGGCCTCCGACGGCGAGGTCGGCCACGTGCACGACCTCATCGCCGACACCCGGAACTGGGTCGTGCGCTACCTGGTGGTCGATACCCGCCGCCTGCTGCCCGGCGGCAAGGTGCTGGTCTCGCCCGGCTGGACGGAGGCGATCGACTGGGATAAGGCGGAGGTCGACCTCGCGGCCACCCGCGACCAGATCAAGCAGTCGCCGCGGTTCGACCCCGGTACGCCGATCAACCGAAAGGACGAAGTCCGGCTGTACGACTATTACGGCCGGTCGGGTTACTGGCGATAGGCGTGCGAACGCCGACCCCGGGCCCCACGCCAACACGAAGAGACCACACGGTTCGAAAGGAGGACAGTTGTGCTTGTCGAAGAGGTCATGACCCCACGGGTCGTCACGGCCGACGTGGACGCCACAGCCTCGGACGCGGCCGCGATCATGAAGAAGGAGGACATCGGCTGGCTGCCGGTCACCCTGGATGACGCGGTGACCGGGGTGGTGACGGATCGGGACCTGGCGGTACGCGTGCTGGCCGAGGGGCGGGACCCGGGTGCGACGCCGGTCCGGGACGTGATGTCGCCGGCCCCGGTGGTCCTCGAGCAGACGGCGACGGCCGAGGAGGCGGCGAAGGGGATGGAAGAGAAGAAGGTGCGGCGGCTGCTGGTCACCGACGCCGACGGCCGGCCGTCCGGCACCCTCTCCCTCGGGGACCTGGCCGCTCGCGGCCACCGCGAGCAGCTCACCGGCGAGGTCCTCGAGCGGGTGTGCAGCGCTCGCTGACTGACCGTATGACGTGGGATGAAACCGCCGACGGTCGCATCGATCACCGGGTGGAGATCGGGCGGACCGTCCGCCGCGCGTTCCCGCTCTTCGTCGACCGCAAGGACGCCGGCCGAACGCTGGCCGAGTTCGTCCACGCCGGCTCCGACCCCGACGCCCGCGTGCTGGCCATCCCCCGGGGCGGCGTCCCGGTCGCCGCGCCGCTTGCCCGCGCGCTGGGCGCCCCGCTGGACGTCGTCGTCGTCTGGAAGCTGCCCATCCCCTCCTCGCCCGAGGCGGGGTTCGGGGCCGTGGCGCTGGACGGGAGCGCGGTGTTGAACGACGAGCTGGCGGCCGAGCTCGGGCTGACCGCGCCGACGATCGCGGCGATCGAGGACGACGTCCTCGCCGAGGTCCGCCGGCGGGCGCGGCAGTACCGGGGCGATGACCGCCCGCCCGACGTCGACGGCCGGCACGTGTACCTCGTCGACGACGGGCTGGCGTCGGGCTACACGATGCTGGCGGCCGTCCGCAGCGTCCGCCGGGCGGGGGCGGTCCCGGTGACACTCTGTGTGCCCGTGTCGCCGATCGGCTCGCTGAAACTCGTCGGGCCCCATTTCGACCAGGTGTTCTGCTTCGTGGCGCAGGAGCGGCCGCCCTTCGCCGTCGCCTCGTTCTACCGCGACTTCCGCGACCTGACGGACGACGACGTGAAGAGCCTGCTGCCCGGAGGCCGCGGAGCGGCTGATGAAGACCGGCGGGGTCCGTGAAGCAGCCCCCGGGAGCCGAGAGGGCGCGGGCGGCGAACCCTGCGCCGAGTTCGAAAGAAACTGATGGATTGCCCTGCGACGCAGATGTGGTATCTTGGGGGATGAGAGTCAGTGCCTGTCCGATCAAGTGAGGAGGTCCGGCATGCCGCGAATCAAGGAGACGGAGTTCCGTTCACTGGCCACCCACCAGGCGCCGCACAGCGTGTCGATCCTGATGCCCACCCACCGGGCGGGCATGGCGATCCGGCAGGATCCGATCCGCTTCAAGAACCTTCTGCGAGACGCGGAAGAGCAACTGGAGCGGACCGGGCTCCGGGACGCGGACGCCCGGGCGAAACTGGAGCCGCTGGCGGCGCTCATCGACGACGAAGGCTTCTGGCGGCGGCAGAGCGACGGGCTCGCCGTCTACGTCGACGACCGCGAGCACATCTTCCGGGTGCCGCTCGCGCTCGAGGAGACCGCGCTGGTCGGACGCCGCTTCCACCTCAAACCGCTGCTGCCGCTCCTCCAGGACGACAGCCGGTTCTATGTCCTGGCCCTGGGCCAGAACTCGGTCCGGTTCTTCGAAGCCTCCCGCCACGGCATCCGGTCGGTGCCCCTGGAGGACGCCCCGGAAAACCTGGCCGCCGCCCTCCGGCTCGACGGGCCGCAGGAGCACGTCGAGTTCCACACCGGGACGCAGTCCCACGGACCCGCCGAGGGGCGGCCGGCCGTCTACCACGGCCAGGGGGCCGGCGTCGACGAGCGCGAGAAGAAGAAGCGCCTCGCCGAGTACTGCCACCAGATCGACGCGAGCGTCTACCGGAAGATCGGCGACCAGCGGGTCCCGCTCGTCCTCGCCGCCGCCGAGCCGCTGCTCAGCATCTATCGCCAGGCCAATCGTTACCCGGCGCTCGGCGACCACGTGGTGCGGGGCAACTACGAGCAGACGTCGCCGAAGGACCTGCACGCCGCCGCCGTCGACGTCGTGCGCGACGAGTTCGGCGCCGAGCGGCGGGCGGCACTCGGCCGCTACCAGCGGCTCGCCGGAACGGACCGCGTGTCGAGCGACCTCGAGGACATCCTGCGGGCGGCGAACAACCGGCAGGTCGAGACGCTCTTCGTCTCGGTCGACGTGACCCGCTGGGGCGGCATTGACGAGTCGCAGCAGACCGTGGACATCCACG
This sequence comes from Planctomycetota bacterium, assembly GCA_046483085.1. Taxonomy (GTDB): domain Bacteria; phylum Planctomycetota; class PUPC01; order PUPC01; family PUPC01; genus JAWODX01. The sequence goes on along the minus strand of JAWODX010000046.1, from coordinate 8,460 downwards.
ACGAGCGCGAGCCGGGCGACGAGGACCTGCTGAACGTGGCCGCCCTGCTGACCGCTCACACCGGCGGCGCCGTCTTCGCCACGGCCCGCGACGAGGTGCCCGAGGACAGCGACGCCGTCGCCGTGTTCCGGTTCTCGCCGTCCGCCTGACAACCCGCCTCACCAGGAGCCCCCATGCATCGGATCGGCCGGCTGTTCATGAAGGGCCTCGCCGTGGTCCTGCCGGTGGCCCTGACGGCGTATCTCATATACTGGTTCGGCGCGAGCGCCGAATCGGCGTTGGGCGGGCTGCTGCGGGCCGTCCTGCCGGAGGGCTGGTACGTCCCGGGCCTCGGCCTGGCGCTGGCGGCCGGGCTCGTGCTGCTCGTCGGAATCCTGTCCGAGGCCTGGCTGTTCCGCTCGATCGGCGGGACCGCGCGCCGGACGATCGAACGCGTGCCCGTGGTCAAGACCATCTATCGGAGTCTGCGGGACCTTGTCACGTTCATCCGCAACACCACGAAAAAAGACCACCTGAACCAGGTCGTGCTGGTCGAGTTCAGTGAGAAGCTGCGGCTGATCGGGTTCGTCACGCGGGAAGACCTGGCCCCGCTGCCCGACGAGCTGGGTGTCGAGGAGGAGGATACCGTGGCGGTGTACCTGCCGATGAGCTACCAGGTCGGCGGCTACACGACGTTTGTCCCCCGGTCGGCGCTGACGCGGCTCGATCTGCCGGTGCAGGAGGCGATGCGGCTGGTGCTGATGGCCGGCGTCTCGGCTGCGCCCGACAAGGCCGGGCTGGCGGCGGAGCGGGAGGAGTAGCGTTTCGGGAGTCCTGATGGCGGATCCGGAAAGCCGGCCCTGGGTACAGCCGACCGACGATGTCCTGGCCGAGCTCGAGGTTCGCCCCGGCGACGGGCTGACGGCGGCGGAGGCGCGCGACCGGCTGCGGCGCCACGGGCCGAACCGCCTTCGCCAGAAGCCGCGCAAGAGCACCTGGACGGTCCTGGCCAACCAGTTCAAGAGCTTCATCATCCTCCTGCTTGCCGTTGCCTCTCTGATCTCCTTCCTCTTCGGCCAGTGGATCGACGGGGTGGCGATCGGGGCGGCGATCGCCCTGAACACGATCATCGGGTTCGTCACCGAGCTGCGGGCGGTCCGGTCGATGGAGTCGATCGCCCGGCTGGGCGGCCCGACGGCGAAGGTCCGCCGCGAGGGCGAGGTGATCGAGGTCCCGGCCGAGCGGCTCGTCCCGGGCGATGTCGTGCTGCTCGAGGGCGGCGACCTGGTCCCCGCCGACCTCCGGCTCGTCGAGGCGTCGAAGCTGCAGGCCGACGAGTCCGCGCTGACCGGCGAGTCCGTCCCCGCCGGCAAGACCACCGATCCGGTACCCGACCCCGAAACCCCGCTCGCCGAGCGCTCGAGCATGGTCTTCCGCGGGACGGCGGTCGTTCGCGGCTCCGGCGAAGGGGTGGTCACGGGGACGGGGATGGACACCGAGGTCGGGCGGATCGCGTCGCTGGCCGAGGGGTCGGAGGAGGAGATCACGCCGCTCGAGCAGCGGCTGAACAAGCTGGGGCGCCGGCTGGTCTGGCTGACGCTCGGTCTCGTCGCGGTCGTTGGCGGGCTCGGCGTGGCGGCGGGGAAGGAGATCTACCTGATGGTCGAAACGGCCATCGCGCTCGCGGTCGCCGCCGTGCCCGAGGGCCTGCCGATCGTCGCCACCATCGCACTCGCCCGCGGGATGTGGCGGATGGCGCGCCGGAACGCACTGGTGAACCGCCTCTCGGCCGTCGAAACGCTCGGCTCGACGAACGTGCTGTGCATCGACAAGACCGGGACGTTGACCGAGAACCAGATGACCGTGACGCGGCTGGCCCTGCCCGGCCGCACGATCGAGATCGAAGGGGACTTCCGGGACGGGTCGGCCCGGTTTCGGGCCGACGGGGAGGCGGTGGATCCGGGCGCGGATGATCGGCTGCACGAGGCGCTGACCGTCGGCGTCCTCTGCAGCAACGCCGAGATCCGCGACGACGAGGGGGGCGTCGCGGAGGTGCTGGGCGATCCGCTGGAGGCGGCGCTCGCGGTCGCCGGCCTGAAGGGCGGGCTCCATCGGGACGAGATGCTCGAAGAGTTTCCGGAATCACGCGAGGTCGCGTTCGACCCCGAAGTCCGGATGATGGCCACGTTCCACGAGACGGACGGGGGCCACCTGGTCGCCGTCAAGGGTGCCCCGGACGCCGTGCTCGAGCACTGCGACCGGGTTCGGACGGCGGAGGGCGCCCGCGGCTGGGAGCCCGGCGAGCCGGACGAGTGGCTGGAACGGAACGAGCGGCTGGCCGAGGACGGGCTGCGCGTGCTGGCCCTCGCGCGGAAGGAGGTGTCGGACCCCGGCCAGGATCCGTATGAACAGCTTGTGTTCGTCGGGCTGGCGGGCTTCCTCGATCCCGTGCGGTCCGACGTGCGCGAGCCCATCGACCGGTGCCAGGCGGCGGGAATCCGGGTGGTCATGGCGACGGGCGATCAGGCGGCGACGGCCCGGAACGTGGCGCTGGCCGCGGGGCTCGTGGACGATCCGGCGGTGCCGGTCGTGGCGAGTCGGGAGCTGCGTGCGGCCGAGGGGCCGGAGGAGGAGCGGCGGCGGTTCCTCGATGCGCCCATCTTCGCCCGCATCAGCCCCGAGCAGAAGCTGGACCTGATCGCGATGCACCAGGGCGCCGGCTCGGTCGTCGCGATGACGGGCGACGGGGTGAACGACGCGCCGGCGCTGAAAAAGGCGGACATCGGCGTCGCCATGGGGGAGCGGGGCACGCAGGTGGCGCAGGAGGCGGCGGACGTGGTGCTGAAGGACGACGCCCTGTCGACCATCGTCACCGCGGTCGAGCTCGGGCGCGACATCTTCCTGAACATCCGCCGGTTCGTCCTCTACCTGTTGTCGGGCAACGTGAGCGAGATCATCGCCGTGGCCGCCGCGTCGGTCGCCGGCCTGCCCCTGCCCATCCTGCCGCTGCAGATCCTCTTCCTGAACCTGGTGAACGACGTCTTCCCGGCGCTGGCCCTCGGCGTCGGCGAGGGGCCACCGGACATCATGAGTCGTCCCCCGCGCAGCAAGGAGGAGCCGGTCCTGAGGGGCGACCACTGGCTGGCGATCGGCGGGTACGGGGTGGTCATCGCGGCCACCGCCCTGGCTGCGCTGCTGCTTGCCCTGAACCGGCTGGGCCTGGAGCCGGACCGGGCGGTCACCGTCTCGTTCCTGACGCTCGGGTTCGGCCGGCTGTGGCACGTCTTCAACATGCGGGAGCGCGGCTCCCCGCTGTTCCGGAACGACGTGGTTCGCAACCCGTACGTCTGGGCGGCGCTGGGGCTCTGCACGTGCCTTCTGCTGGCGGCTGTATACGCGCCCGGGCTTTCCACCGCCCTGAAGACCCGCCCGCCCGGCGCCGACGGCTGGGCGCTGGCCCTCGGGCTGTCGCTCTTCCCGTGCATCGCGGGACAGGTCTGGAAGACGATCCACGTTCGAGAGCGCACTTGAGCGGAACGGGCGCGGCCGCGGGGACGACTCTGCCGGACCCGGCGCGGGCGTTACCGTGCGACGAGGACGGGGATGCGGGTCTCGAGCGCGACTTCCTCGGTGTCCGGCGGCCGGAAGAGCCGCTCGAACAGGTTGTGTGATTCGTTGCCGAGGACGATGAAGTTCGCCCCGGCCGAGCGGGTGGCCTCGAGGATCTCGTTGTGGTTTTCGGGCCCGCCGGTCTTCTCGATCATTTCCACGTCCTCGAGATCGAACGCCTTGACGTAGCGCCGGGCGATCGCGGACAGCTCGTCGGCGTCCGACGCCTCGCGGCGGATGCAGCAGACGGCGAGCCGTCGGCAGGTCCGCTCGGCGATCCAGGCGGCCGTGCGCAGGGCCTGCTTCCCCTCGAGCCCCGGCTGATAGTTGACCAGGATCTTCTCCAGCGGCTCCGGCGGGTCGCAGACCACGAGCAACATCGACTCGGCCTTGCGAAAGAGGGGGAGCCCCTCGTGCAGCAGCGCCTCGGCCAGGTCGTCGCCCCTCGCCTGCTCGCGGGTGGGCATGCCGACGACGACCAGGTCGGCCTCGCGGGCCTCCGCCAGCAGGCTCTGCAGGGCGGCTTCACCGCGGTAGCTGCCCTCGGCCTCGACCCCGTTGTCGCGGGCCTTGTCGACCACTTCCTGGATGTTCTGCCGGGCGAGCGCTTCGGGGTCCTCGCCGCTGTCGCGGATCTCCTGCGCCGCCTCCTGCGGCCAGGCGGCGAGCACGCGCAGCCGGCCCTCGATCCGGCCCGCCAGCCCGATGGCGTGTTGTTGAGCGATGCGAGCGTAGTTGCTCTCGTCCGCAGCGACGACAATCGTCCGAATCATTGGTCTTTCTCTCCGTCGGATTCCCGGTCCTCTCGCAGCCAGGCCCGCGCCTGGTCGGCCTCGTGCGGCTCGAAATACCGGATCTTCGCGGTCGTGAACGGCTTGCAGAACACGCTCATCCCCTTCTGCCACGCCTTCTCGCCCACGAACGCGAGCCGCTCGATGTCGTTGAAGTGCTTCAGATCGAACTTGATGTCCTCCCACAGCGCCCCGGCGGTCCAGCCGTGGAAATCACGCATTCGGAACAGAATGCGCAGCGTGCCCCGTTCGTCGATCAGCCGCTCGACCTCCGGGACGAGCTCGTCGTAGTCCTGCTTCTTGAGCGAGCCGCTGACCGTCACAGCCAGCACCTGTCCGTCCGCTTCTTCCTTCAGTTCGACCGGCATGGGCTGTCCTCCTTGGGTTCGGCCGCTGGACGTACCGAGCGTAGTATAGCGTGCCCCCGGGGGCGCGCAAGCCGAGCGGGCACGACAGTCCTGTAGGACGCGCCCGCCATCTGCTGTCATCGTCAGCCCGACAGGCCGCCCGCCCGCTCCGCCGGGCGCGGTCTGTAGAGCAAACGACGACGCCGAAAGCCGAACCAGCCCGGCACGCGATTCGGGCGGATGTGGATTGTGCCCGCGGCGCGCCCGCGGATCATGTGGGACGAGCATGGCTGGAAGCTTCGTGCGGTGAATCGCGGACGGATCGGATGGAAAATGCGCAGATCGCCGGGATCTTCGACACGATCGCCGACCTGATCGACCTGAAGGGCGGCAACCAGTATCGCGTCCGCTCGTACCGGAACGCGGCCCGTGCGGTGCGCGATCATTCGGACCGCTTGGAGGAGCTGGTCGAGCAGGACGCCGATCTGACCGACATCCCGAACATCGGCGAGAGGACGGCGGACAAGATCCGCGAGATCGTCGAGACGGGCACGTGCACGCGGCTGGAGGAGTTGCGCGAGGAGCTGCCGGAAGGACTCACGGAGCTGATGAACATCCCGCGCGTTGGGCCGCGGAAGGCGAAGGAGATCTACGACGAGCTGGGGATCGAGTCGCTGGACGACCTGAAGAGCGCCTGCGAGGACGGGCGGATCCGCGACCTGCCGGGGATGGGCGAGAAGACCGAGCAGAACATCCTCGAAGGGATCGAGACGATCGAGTCGACCACCGGCCGCATTCTCTACAAGGAGGCGGCCGATCACGTCGCCTCGCTGGCCCGGCACCTGGACGGGCTCGACGCGGTCAAGCGGTGGGAGGTGGCGGGCAGCTTCCGACGGCGGAAGGAGACCGTCGGCGACCTCGACGTGCTCGTCGAGGCGAAAGACCGGGCCGGGGCGACCGACCGAATCCTCGAATACGAGCCGATCGACGACGTCCTCAGCCGGGGGAAGGAGCGCGTTTCCGTCCGGCTCAAGAGCGGGCTCCAGATCGACTTCCGGTTCTTCGAGTCGAACTGCTTCGGCTCGGCGCTCCTCTATTTCACCGGGAGCAAGGCGCACAACATCGCGCTCCGCCGCCGCGCCCAGGGCCGCGACTGGAAACTCAACGAATACGGCCTGCTCAAGGACGACAACCGGCTGGCCAGCAAGACGGAGGAGGCGATCTATCACCGGCTCGACCTGGCCTGGACGCCGCCCGAACTCCGCGAGAACCGCGGCGAAGTCGAGGCCGCCGAGAAGGACGAACTGCCCGACCTGATCGAACTCGACGACATCCGCGGCGACCTGCAATGCCACACCAAGGAGACCGACGGCACGAACACGATCGAAGAGATGGCCCGCGCCGCCCGGGAGCGCGGCTACGACTACCTCGCCATCACCGACCACTCGAAAGCCGTCTCCGTTGCCCAGGGAATGGACAATGATCGGGCGCGGCAGCACGCGGATCGCATCCGCCAGGTCAACGACGACCTGGACGACTTCTGGCTGATGGCCGGGGTCGAGGTCGACATCCTGAAGAGCGGGAAACTGGACCTGGACGAGGACGTGCTGGCCGACCTCGACTGGGTGATCGCCAGCACCCACTTCCACCTGAACCTGGGCCGGGACCAGATGACCGACCGGATCGTCAAGGCCGTCGGGAGCGGCCTGGTCCACGCCGTCGCCCACCCGCTCCAGCGGGTCATCGGCAAGCGGGACCCCATCGACCTCGACCTCGACAGGCTGTTCGAGGCCTGCGCCGAGAACGACGTCTGCCTCGAGATCAACGCCCAGCCCGACCGGCTCGACCTGCCCGACAGCGACTGCCAGCGGGCGCTCGAGGCCGGCGTCACCTTCACCATCGGCACCGATGCCCACAAGGCCGACTCGCTCGGCTTCATGCGGTTCGGAGTGGGCGCGGCCCGCCGCGGCTGGCTGGAGAAGAAAAACGTGCTGAACACGAAGACGATCAAGCAGCTCAGGAAGACCCTCGGGCGGGACTGACCATGGCGAAAGAGACGCCGGCGGAGAAGCTGAGCAAGACTGAAGCGAAGAAGAGGGCCGCCACCCTCCGCGAGCAGCTCGAGCACCACAACTACCGGTACTACGTGCTCGACGATCCGGAGATCTCCGACGCCGAATACGACGAGCTCAAGAACGAGCTCGTCGCCATCGAGAAGGCTTACCCGGCCCTCGTCACCCCGGACAGCCCGACGCAGCGGGTCGGCGCCGAGCCGCGCGAGGAGCTCGGCACCATCGACCACGAGTCGCCCATGCTCAGCCTCCAGTCGATCCGGGAGGAGGGCGCGTTCCGGCGCTTCCACGACACCTGCCGCGAGGAGCTCGACCAGACGCGGGTGTCGCTGGTCGGCGAACCGAAGTACGACGGCCTCAGCGTGGAAATCGTCTACGACGACGGGAAGCTGGCGCGGGCATCGACGCGTGGCGACGGGCGGACCGGCGAGGACGTGACCCCGAACATCAAGACGATCAGGGAGGTGGTGCTCCGGCTCCAGGGCGGGGCCGACGTGTCCATTCCCCGGCACCTCGTGGTCCGCGGCGAGGTCTACATGCGGAAGCACGAATTCGAGGCCTTCAACGGCGAGCAGGAGGAGGCCGGGAACAAGACGTTCGCGAACCCGCGGAACGCCGCCGCCGGAAGCCTCCGACAGCTCGATCCGGGCATCACGGCCCGGCGGCCGCTCCGCATCTTCTTCTGGGAGATCGGCCCGTCGTCCAGCCGCCGCCCCGATTCGCAATGGCAATGCCTGAGCTTGATGAAGCAGCTCGGGCTGAAGACCAATCCCCGTACCACAAGGCTCGATTCGGCCGACCAGGCGGTCGAGTGGTACAACCAGATGGCGGAGCAGCGCGATGGCCTCCCGTACGAGATCGACGGCTGCGTCTTCAAGGTCAACGACCTGTCCGCCCACGACGAGCTGGGCACGCGGGCCGCGAACCCCCGCTGGGCCATCGCCTGGAAGTTCGAGGCGCGCCGGGCGTCCACCCGCATCCAGAAGATCGAGCCCTACGTGGGGCGGACCGGGGCACTCACCCCGGTGGCCATCCTCGAGCCGGTCCACATCGGCGGCGTCGAGGTCAGCCACGTCAGCCTGCACAACCAGGACGAGATCGACCGCAAGGACATTCGTGTCGGCGACCACGTCCTGGTCGAGCGGGCCGGAGACGTCATCCCGCACGTCGTGCGGGTGATCGAGGACAAGCGGACGGGCGACGAGCGGCCCTACCACCTGCCGGACACGTGCCCCGTCTGCGGCGGCGAGGCCCGCAAGCCCGAGGGCGAGGCCGTCACCCGATGTACCAACGCCTCGTGCCCCGCCCAGCTCAAGGCCCGGATCATCCACTTCGCCTCCAGGCAGGCCCTCGACATCGACGGGCTCGGCGACAAGCTCGCCGAGCAGTTCGTCGACGAGGACGTGATCGACGACCTCGCCGACCTGTTCGATCTGGATGCCGCCGACCTGACCGGGCTCGAGCGGATGGCCGAGACGAGCGCCCGGAACCTCGTCGACGCCATCCGGGAGAGCAAGGAGTCGGCCACCCTGCCCCGGTTGATCTTCGGGCTGGGCATCCCGCACGTGGGCCGGTCGGTCGCCGCCGACCTCGCCCGGGCGTTCGGCTCCATCGACGAGTTGGCCGGGGCGGACGTCGACCGCCTGGTCAAGCTCGACGGCG
>JAWODX010000043.1:0-5873 GCA_046483085.1 Planctomycetota bacterium | reverse complement strand
GGCAGTTCTCGCCCGCGGCGGCGCGGGAGCATTCGAGCAGCACGTCGTTGTCCTTCGCTTCGTCGCCGCATCCCCAGATGACGAGCGGCACATCGACGGCCTCCAGGACGGCCTTGACCGCGTCGGCGGCGTGGTCGGGCGGCAGGTCCTGGCCGGACGGATCGGCGCCGAGCAGCCTCAGGTTGATGAGGTCGACCTTGAACTCTTCGACGCACTTCTGCGCCCACTCGGCGGGTGACCGCGCCTCGTCGCCGATCGCGTTCTGAAGGACCTCGGGCCAGTCGTCGGGGGGGACGTCGAGCACGGTCCCGGCGATGACCGGGCGGTGGGGGATCTCGCCCTCGAACGTGAGGAAGGGGAGGGTGGTCTCGCCGCCCACGGTGACGGTTCGTCCGCGCGTCCCGCCCTCGGCCTCCGTGGCGCCGAGGGTGACCGTGTTGATCTGATTCGTCCACGACTCCTTGACGTCGGCAATGTCCATGTTACGCTCCCAGTTTCTGCATGACCTCGCTTATCCTCGAGCCGGCGACGGAGTCGCCCAGCTCGTACAGGCTGCGGCCGTCGAAGATCAGTTCCTCCACTGCGTCGTCGTGCGGAATGTGCCCCAGATAGTCCATGTCGAGCCCGCTCGCTTTCTCGCGGATCGCTTCCACCCGGTCTTCGCGCACGTCGTTGACGAGGAAGTGCATCTGTTTGACGTGCTGGTGGACGGAGGCGGCGACGTCGCCGATCCGCCGGGCCGCGTCGAGCGAGAGCGGGTTCTGGGTCACCACCACGACGAGGTGATCGAGGGCGCCGGCCGTGCGCCGGCTCAGGTGCTCCATGCCCGCCTCGCTGTCCATCACCATCCACTGGTAGGAGGGCAGGAGGTCGTCGGAGAACTTGCGGAGCAGGTGGTTGACGTAGCAGTAGCAGCCGGGGCCCTCGGACCGGCCCATGGCCAGGAAGTCCACCTTCTCCGTCTCCACGATCAGTTCCTGCAGGCCCATCTCGATGTACGCCGCCTTGTCCATGCCCGGCGGCAGGTTCTTGATCTCCTCCAGCGTCTCCTCGCGCATGTCGCCGATGGTGTGTTCGGCCGGGATGCCCAACAGGGTGCCGAGGTTCGAGTCGGGGTCGGCGTCGATGGCCAGGATCGGCCCCGGGGTATGCTCCTTGAGGAACCGGATCATGAGGGCGGCGATCAAGGTCTTGCCCACGCCGCCCTTGCCGGTGACCGCGATGGTCGTGGTCATCTCAGCTCACCTCCCCGGGGGCGGCGGCCCCCTGGCGAACGGAGGGGAAGAGCTGCAGGTCGGTGTGGGGGAGGAACATCGCCCGCTCGAACTGCTCGACGTAGTCGTTGCTGCCGAGGAGGTCGTAGCAGGTGGTTCGGCTGGTGATCTCGCGGAGTGTGTCCCGGGCCTCGCGGGAGAGCGCGGCGAGCTTCGCGCCCCAGATCGACGTGTTCCCCACGTAGGCAATCTGCGAGAGGGGGAGGTCGGGAAAGAGGCCGATGGCAATCGCGTTGCGGAGGTTGATGTAATTGCCGAACCCGCCGGCGACGAACAGCCGGTCGACGTCGGACGGTTCGAGGTCGATCCGCTCGAGGACGATCCGCGCGGCGGCGAAGATCGCCGCCTTGGCCGTGATCACGTTGTCGATGTCGTCCTGGAGCATGGCGACCTCGCGGGCGTTCGGCCGGTCGTCCTTTTCGGCGAGGACAAACCGCGGCCGGCCGTCGTCGGTCCGCACCCGCGGGTCGCTGCCCTCGATCAGCTTCCCGCGCCGATCGATGATCCCCTTCTCGACGAGGACGGCGAGCAGGTCGATGATGCCGGAGCCGCAGATCCCCTCGGGCGGCCCGCCGCCGATCACGTCGAACCGGATCGCGTCGTCCTCGAGCCGCACCCGTTCGATGGCGCCGCGGTGGGCCATCATGCCGCACTCGACGCCGGCGCCTTCGAGGGCGGGGCCGGCGGACGCCGAGCAGGCGATGAGCCAATCCTTGTTCCCCACCACGATCTCGCCGTTCGTCCCCACGTCGATCATCAGGCCGATGCCGTCCATCCGGTGCAGGCCGGTGGCCACGATCCCCGCGGTGATGTCGCCGCCCACCCATCCGGCGATGCCGGGGACGACGAACAGGAGCCCGCGCGGGTTGATCTTGAGGCCGACCTCGGCGGCGCGGAAGGGGGGCGGCTCGACGGTGACGGCGATGAACGGCTCGCGCCGGATGTTCCACGTGGGCAGGCCGAGGAGGAAGTGCATCATCGTCGTGTTCCCGGCGCAGACGACGGCGGTGATGTCCTTCAGGCTGACGCCGTTCTTCGTGGCCAGGGCGGCGATCAGGGTGTTGATGTCCTCGACCAGGACCCGCTGGAGTTCCTCCGTCCCCCGCTTCTCCGCCGAGATCATCCGCGTGGTCACTTCCTGCCCGAAGGTGGCCTGCGAGTTGAAACAGGCCTGCGCGTCGATGGTGGTCATCTTTGCCACGTCGATCAGGTGGCAGACGATGGTCGACGTGCCCGCGTCCACCACGGCGATCACGTTCCGGTCCGACGTGTCCCCGGGCTCCAGGTCCATGATCTCGGCCACGCCGCGGCGCATCCCGACCACGGCGGTCACCATGAACTCGTTCTCCCGGAGGATCTCGGGCATGCGGCGGATGACCTTGAGCCCGGCCTGCATGGACGAGACGCCGGTGGCCCGTTCGATGAGCCGCTGGAGCCGCTGGCAGTCGGCCACGTTGTTCTCCAGGCTCGGCGGCTGCAGCCGCAGCGGGACCTTCGTGACGAGCGGGGACTTCTCGAATTCCTGCTTCTTGACCCCGGCCCGGACGGCGCGGAACCGCTGGGCGTCCTCGTCGATCGCGATCTTGTCCCGGGCCCGCGTCTCCTCGGGGATTTCGACCTGCAGGTCGCTCTCCACCGTCGTCTGGCAGGCGAGGACCATCCCCTGTCGGATCTCCTCGCGGGTGAGCAGCGGGGAGACGCTGCCGCCGACCTCCCCGTCGCGGACGATCATCCGGCAGCGGCCGCAGATCCCCTCGCCCCCGCACACGCTGTCGATGGCGATCTTCGCCCGGCCCGCCGCCTCCAGGAGCGTCGTCCCTGAGTCCACCGTCACCGTCTTGCCCAGGGGGGCGAATCGAACTTCGCAACGGGCCATTACGTGCTCCTATCGACTCTCCGGCAGCGACCGGCCGTCGGTCAGGCTGCCCATTTCTCGGCCAGGAAGGCGGGGATGCCGCTGGCGTTCTCCGGCCCGATGAGCACCTCCGTCCACTCCGAGGTGTCTTCGATCTCGGCCCGGAACATGGGGAGCAGGCCGGGGATGATCAGCTTGTGGTGATTGACTTTCTCGGCCACGCCTTGCTCCGTCAACGTCTTGACCACGGTCTCGGCGCGCAGTTTATCGCCCGCGTAGGCGTTCAAGATGCCCAGCCCCTCGGTGTCGGCCACCGAGATGTAGGACGGGATGCGGCTCCGCTCGACCTCGGCCTCCACGCAGAAGTAGGTGAGCGAGAAGTTCGTGGTGAAGAGGACGGGCGAGTTCTCGTTCACGTCGCCGATCTCGTAGAGCTTCGCCTCCACTGTATTGGGCACCTGCGGGTCGGTGTAAATGTTCTGGATCGTGGTAAGGAGCGGGAGCAGCGCGGCGGGCTCGATGTGGTTGAGGATGATGATGCCCGCGTACTTGTCGGCGAACGTGGCCGCCACCACGGTCTCGCGCGTCAGGTCCTCGTGGGACGCATCGACCATGGCGGGGAAGCCGAGCGGCCGGAAGCCCTTGCGCAGTGCGGCCCGGCGGGCCTGCGTCATGCTGCGAAGGGTCTGCACGGTCTCTCGGCCGTCGAACGCAAGGAGCAGGCCCGGAACGCCGCCCTCTTTCGCCGCCTGGGTCAGGTCCGCCAGCTCTTCCAGGGTATCCGCGCTCACCGCCAACGGGCAGTCGTTCTCGGCGGCGATCTTCACGAATGCTTCCGCGTTGTCCGGCGTCGCCCGGTAGAGCAGCGGCCGGTTCGCGCCGATGGCGCTGGCGGCCGCGCGTATTCCCTCCGGATCGGTTCCCATGAGTACGAAGGGGACGCGGCTCTTCTCGCTCAGCGCCTGGGCGCGCTGCGCGGCGGCGTCGGCAGCCAGCCCGTCCAACTCGACGGCGGCCAGCCGCATCGAGATGTCGTCGCCCACCCGGGTGAACACGGCGTCGTTGACCTGCTCGAGCCGCGCCAGGGCCTCCTCGTCGGAGAGGGAGGCGGGGATCTTGCCGGCGAGGGCGGGGGGCCGGTGGAATTTCTCCTCGTGGCGGAACATCACCGTCTCCTGGCCGAGCTCGACGGACCCGTCGCCATCCGGGCCGATGCGCACCAGTTGCATGGGGGGCGCGGACGCGGCGGAGAGCTCTTCCTTCGCCTCGTCGGAGAGGTGGGGGCAGTCGGTCAGGGCTTTCTGCTTGGCCGCCACCTGCATGGCAAACGCCATGCACGTCGGGAACCCGCAGTCCCCGCAGTTCGTCTTCGGCAGGTTCTTGTAGACCTCCATCGCCGTCAATGCCATGGGTCCCTCCTTATTGTGCGCTCACATCATCGGTTCCATCGAGAGCGCGGGGTGCTCGACCCGGGTCGCGAAGTCCAGCAGCTCCTCGGGGGTCACCGCGTCGTCCTCCGTGGCGATCTTGTCGAACAGGTCTTCCTTGCCATCCTCGGCGAGCCGGGCCTTCAGCCGGTCGGCGACCTCCTCCTTCAGGGCCCTGGGCATCCAGGCTAGTCGCTCGATCCCGCCGTCGGCGGTGATGAACTTCCGGCTGCTGATGTAGATTTTCCCGATGCCGATGAACCCGGGGGTCTGGATCCCGCCGCCGATCTGGCCGGCCAGGGTGGAGAACTTCATGCCCACCGGGGTCATTCCCTGGTGGTCGCGATCCACGATCATCACTCCGTTCACCTCGGGCACGATTCCCACGATGCACTCGAAGCAGCCGCAGGAGGTCATCGGGTCCACCAGCATGGAATAGGCGCTGAACTTGGTGAGATTCCCGTTCGATTTCCGCGCCACGTATTGGTTGATGTTGTCCCACTGGCCCAGGGCCGCATCGATGGTGTTGCCCTTTTCCACCGGCTCGTTGGGGCCGTGGGGGTCGATCTGGTACGAGGCCTTGCAGTCCATCCACGTATAGGCCCCGCACAGGCCCAGCCGCTCGGGGGTGACGATGCACACGTGGTCGGGTGCGAACGTCTGGCACAGCGTGCAGGAGTAATAGGTGTCCACGTCTTCATCGGTCATGCCGCCGACCCGGTCGTCCCTTTGTCGGAAGGCCGCCCGGGCCTCTGCCAGCGGCTCCTTGATCGCCTCGGGGTCGGTGTAAAGGGTCACCTGGACGCGGTCCACGATGGACGAGAAATCGGTGTGGAGCTTGGCGAGCAGGATCTCGCCGAAGTGCTCGATCTTGAATCCCTTCTGCTCGGCTTCCTTGCTGATGCGGAGCCAGGTGATTGCGCGCTGGCCCATGTGGAAGATGCCGTGAGCGTTCGACACGTACTCGTGGATGCGCCGCTCGAGGACCGACTCGAAGTCCTCCTGGAAATCGCGTCCGGCGACCTCGACAACAATGCCGAGGGGGTGGGCCTCCCCTTCCTCCATGTCACTGACTTCCGGCCCGATCACCTCGATCTTCCCGTCCTGAACCTCGGACATGGGCGAGGTCTTCAGGTACTCGAATGCATCGGTGTATTTGCCGCCGAACTGGACGTACATGTCATCCTTCCGCACTCGCTCGCCCTCGAATCCGGCGCCGAACGGGACGGGGATGGGGATCTCCTCGATGTTCAGGGTGAGGCCGCGGACCTCGACAGCCCGGCTGATGATGTCGTCGAGCGGGACGTTCGCCACCAC
>JAWODX010000508.1:0-5502 GCA_046483085.1 Planctomycetota bacterium | reverse complement strand
GATAGAATCTGCTTCTGTTGTTTCTGATAGATTTGTTTTTACAGATACAGGTAGCAATGATAGAACTAAGGAGATAATTGAAGAAGTTTGTTGGGATATTCATGTTCCTTACGAAATTTTTGACCGCCGCATGGGTGGGGCAGACATTCTTGTCTGCCACGATACAGGTGAAGAGTTCCGTATTGTGTTCTTCGCCCGTGCCTTACGCCGATCCGCTTGCGGCACTGTAGCGTTGTAGTGCTAAGCTGATCACTTCATCCCTGGCGATTGTCCCGCCCGGCGAGAGACGGTAGAATAGGGCGCGGCGGAACGCGGCCTGCGAGGCGTGAAGGGGTGATCGCATGCATCGCATCGTGCACAAGGCACGGTCATTTGAGGAAGCCGCTGAGCACGACGTGCGCCAGCAGCTTGCAATGACGCCCCGGGAGCGTGTCGACGCGGCCCGCGAACTGCAGCGACGCTTCTACGGCCCACCCAAGGATATCCGTGAGTCCCGAATGGTTCGCAAGTTCTTTCGACCCACTACTCGGGTCGAGTAGGCGCCACCACCTCGTCTTGATTCTGCGAAATCTGTGTCAATCTGCGTCGATGCTCTTGGCCGTGTGAATCCGCGCCGGTGGCGGATTCAGGGATGCCGCAAGCTGAGGGCTGATCGCTGAAAGCTATTCGTAGGGATAGCGGTCGGACCAGGGGAGTTCGCAGAGCTCGCAGATGATGTCGGCGATCCAGTCGGCGTTGAGCCGGTGCAGCTTCTCGGCCTTCTCGGCGGTCACCTCGCGGGTCTCGCCGCCGGCGCCCTGCGGCACGTGCAGGTGCCAGGGCCGGACCCAGTAGAGCCGCGGGCTCTCGAGCACGTCGATCGCCGGCTCGCCGAACGGGAAGTCGTCCAGCTTGTCCATCCGCACGAGCTCGGGCCGCACCGCCATCATCTCGAGCGTCTCGGCCTCGCCGGCGTGGTTGCTCGGATGCTCGACAACCTCGTCGCTCTTCGGCGAGCGGCGCAGCACCGAGCAGACGAACGCGTGGTCCTCGGCGCCCGGGGTCCCGCCGACCCCGCGGTGCGCCCACCGCCGCTGGAACGCCTTGAGCGCCGCGGTGTTCCCGCCGTGTCCGTTCACCAGCAGGATCCGCCGCACGCCCTGCCCCTCGATCTGCTCGCACAGGTCCATCAGCATCTGGATGTAGGTGGGGACCTTCATCGACAGGGCGAACGGCCAGCCGAAGTTCACGTTCAGCCCGACCGGCAGCGTCGGGTAGCAGAGCGCCCGGGTGCCGCGCTCGTTGGCGAGCACGGTGCCCTGTTCGGCGATGTCGCGCAGGCACGCCGTATCGGGGCAGTAGGGCAGGTGCGGGCCGTGCGGCTCGGTCGAGCCGCACGGGATCACGACGATCTCCGGGTCGAACACCTCGACCTCCGGCAGCGTCATCTCTTCCAGGATACCCATGCGAGGGCCATTGGCGCTGGGACCGGACATGTCCGTTACCTCCAAGCGAGTCATTCCCTGCCAGCCGTTGGCGGATAGCTGTCAGGGATCAGCTATCAGCTTTCAGCCGGGAGCTGAGAGCCGGCAGCTAGTGCTCTGCGACTCTTGATTTCAGGGACCACGCGGCAGCGGGTACGTCGCCCGAGCCGAGGGCGACAGGCGAACCCGCATACGTGGTCCGACGCCCGGCTCGGCTCGCCGGGCGTACCTGGGCGCCCGTCCATCCGGCATTGCGACTGTCACGGAGCACTGGTAGCTAGCAGCTAGCAGCTAGCAGCTAATAGCTGACAGCTACTCCAGCGTCTCCGGGTTGACACAGAACAGCGGCTCCTGGCCGCCGAGCACGAGGGCGACGTTCGTCGCCGCCGACTGCTGCAGCTCGAGCTGCGACTCCTCGCTGTACCAGCCGGTGTGGTCGGTCAGCGCGATGTTCGGCAGGTCGAACAGCGGGCTGTCCTTCGGCGGCGGCTCCGGGTCGTACACGTCGACGCCCGCCGACATGATCTTTCCGGTCTTCAGCGCGTCGACCAGGGCGTCGGTATCGACGACCGGCCCGCGCGACGTGTTGACCACGATCGCTGTCGGCTTCATCGCCGCGAACTGCTCGGCGCCGATCATCCCGCGCGTCTCGTCGGTCAGCGGGGCGTGGATCGAGATGAGGTCCGACCGCTGGCAGAGCTCGTCGAGCGTCACCTTCCGGACGCCCGCCGCGGCCGCGTCGTCCTCGGAGACGTACGGATCGAAGATCAGCACCTCGTCGAGCCCGAACCCCGAGACCTTGCGACGGAGTACCCGCGGGATGGCCCCGTAGCCGACGAGGCCGAGGGTCTTGCCCGCGATGCGATAGACCGGCTCCGCCGATCCGATGTCCCACTCGCCGGCGCGGACCTGCCTGTCGCGGCTGACCGTGCGGCGGACGCAGCTCAAGAGCAGCGCGAGCGCGTGGTCGGACACGTCCTCGTTGCAGTAGCCGCGCACGTTGCAGACCGGGATGCCCTTCTCGGTCGCCGCGTCGACGTCGACGTTGTCCACGCCCACGCCGTAGCGGGCGATGACCCGGCAGTTCTCCATCGCGTTGATGGCGTCCGGCCCGACGGGCGCCAGGCGGGTGATCACACCGTCGGCGTCCCGGCACGCCTCGGCGACGTCCGCCTCGGTCTCGCACTCGGCGAGCACGAGCTCGACGTCGCCGGCCGCGGCGAGCTGTTCGCGTTCCGGATCGTACGATGCGTATCCCAGGTCCGTGACCACCACTTTGAAATCGGCCATCTGTGTTCCTCCCGTGTCTGCGGCAGTTCGCTCGGAAGAGGTGTCCGGCTCCCGTTTCCAATCTCGGATGGCGGACCCAATCCGCCTCCGCTCCCGGGCAAGCGGTTGTTCCTGTGTGCTCGGATATCAGCTCTCCAGCCCGACCGAGCGGCCCTCGTCGGCCGAGATCCTCACTTCAGCGGGATCGCCGGCAGGCGCTTCAGGGTCTTGTTCGCCGGATCCACCGTGATGCCCACCGACTCCAGGGCCGTGACACCGAGGACCGGCTCGGTGCCCGGCGGTGTGAACACGACCCGCCCCGCGGTTGTCTCGCCCATAAACTCGATCCGGGCCAGGCCGTACGAGTACTCCTTCACGCTGCCATCCGCGAGCTCGTACGCCATCTTTCCTTCCCTGGCCACGCCGATCTTCTCCAGCTCGTCCGACGGCGCGAGCGAGTCGGTCGCGCCGGCGTCCACGAGGAACAGGGCCTCGTAGCTCTCGGCCTCGTTCCCCATCGCGCGCAGCTTCACGGTCACCTTGGTCAGTCCCATGGTGGCTCTCCTTCGGCAGGGGCCTGGAATCGCCCCCAATTCTACGGCACCGGACGGAGGAGCGTCAATCCCAGTTAATTCGACGCGGGCTAAGTTCGGCCCGCTTCTCCGCCTCGCGGTATCGTTTCGCGTACTTCCCGCGGACGCCGCCGGAGAAGTCGTACTCCGTCTGCATCTCCGGCGCCGGATCCGGCTCACGCTGTCCCTCTCGCCTGGCTATCATATGGCCCAGCCCGGGGTCACCCCTCCAGCTCGACCGACCGGCCCTCCTCGGCCGAGCGGTACATCGCCTCGACGACCTGCATGCACATCAGCCCGGTCTTGCCGTCGACGCCGAACTTCGGCTCCTCGTCGTTCAGCACGCAATCGACGAAGTACCGAAGCTCGTGCACGTAGCCCAGGTTGTAGAACTCGTCGACCGCGGGCTTCGTCCAGCCGTGCGTGAAGTCGGTCTTCTCGATCGCGTAGTCGATCCCCTCGCGCGAATAACACCGGATCGGCGAGCTGAACGTGAGGTCGAGGATCATCCGGCCGTCGCTCCCGTAGATCTCCACCTCGTCGTCCATGCCGCCGACCGTGATGTAGTTCCCCTCGACGAACGCGTAGCGGCCGTCCTGGAACTTGATGATCCCGACCGACCAGTCCTCGCCCTCGAACTCCTTGTGCACGTAGTTTTGTTCCAGGCCGCCGGTCGTCTTCGCGGTCACCTCGACCGGGGGATTCTCCTCGCCCATCGCGTAGATGGTCCAGCCGATCGGATGCATGGCCAGGTGGATGAGGCAGCCGCCGCCGCACGTCGATTTCTTCTTGGCGAACGGGCTGTGCGAGCCGTTGTGGACCTCGCGGGCCTTCAGGTAGAGCATCTCGCCGATCCCGCCCTTGTCCTTGATCTCCAGCGCCCGGCAGAGCGCCGGCATCAGCACCCAGTCCTCGGCGTAGAACAGCTTCACCCCCGCCTCGTCACAGGCCTCGATCATCTCGACGCAGTCGGCGGCATTCGTCGCCATCGGCTTCTCGGTGACCACGTCGATCCCGTGCTCGGCCGCCGCGACGACCACGTCGCGATGGAGGAAGTTCGGCACACACGCCGAGATCAGGTCGAGCTCCTCCGCCTCCATCATCTCGTGGTAGTCCTCGTACGTCTTCGGGATCCCCCACTTGCCGGCGCATTCCTCCAGGTTGTCGATGGCGGCGACGGCCGCGATCTCGACCTGGTCATTCCGGCTGTACGAATCGCAGTGGAAATCCGCCGCGAACTTCGATCCGACGATACCCACCCGCACCTTGTTCATGTTCGGCTCCCACTTACAGGGTAACTCGCAGTCAGCCGCCACAGAGCCGTCCGATCGGGCCGGCGACCCTGTGGCCGCAGCACGGCGCCCGATGGGAGGACGCCGGCCCGGATTATAGCCGCTGGGCCGGGCCGCGCAAGCGCGACGGCGAAAGCCCGGCTCGCAGGATTTCCACCCTCATAAAGCTGATTTCGCCGTCGATTTCGTGTAAGATGGCGATTCTGCGGCTGGCGCGCCGGCTCACACGGACGGCGATCAACACATCTGAATGAACGACCAGAACGAACCGGACATCTTCATTGACGTCGGCTTTCTCACGCGGCTGCGACTCCTCCTGGGGCGCCCCAGGAGGCTGTTCGAGAATCTCTTTCGCAAGCGAAAGGTCCACGACAACCTCGCCCGCCGGGTCGGCGAGTGCAATCACTGCGGCGCCTGCTGCCGCATGGGCATCCGCTGCCGCCTCCTCACATACGACGAGGACGGTAAGAGCTCCTGCGATGCATACGGCAACCGGCTGTCCGCCAACTGCCGCAACTTCCCGATGAGCGAGAAGGACCTGGCCGAACGCGACCTCATCTGCACACAGCCCTGCGGCTACAGCTTCGGCGACCCCGATGAGGAACCCGGCGCCCAGCACAAGGGCACAAGCTGAGGAGCTCTGACCAAACGGTGAGGCAGACATTCCTGTCTGCCCGGTTGTCAGACAGAGCCCAGCGCTCCTCGACTTTTGATTTAAAGGAAATGCTCATTTGTGTCGATATGTCCATCAGGTGATATGTCCCGGGTGGACGAAAAGAATGAGAAAGAAGGCCGTGGTGTGTTTGACGGCAGACGAGCGTCGTGAGTTGCGAGCGTTGGTGAGCAAGAGCCGGGCGGCGGCGTACAAGATTCGCCACGCCAACATCCTGCTGCAGGCGGCGTTGG
>JAWODX010000505.1:0-2713 GCA_046483085.1 Planctomycetota bacterium | reverse complement strand
TCTGTGCAATCTGCGTCGATCTGCGTCCATTCCTGTCCCCCCTGTGTGCGATCTGTGCAATCTGCGTCGATCTGCGTCCATTCCTGTCCATCCTGTCAATGAAAATCCGGCGCGGCTCAGGGTTTGGAGCAGCCCCCTACTCCGACGGCTCCGTCTCCTCGTCACCGTACCCCTCCTCCCCGTACGGCTGCTCCTCGTACTCGCCCTCCTCGTAGTCCTCCCAGCGGTCCGGCGGCTCGTAGGTCGGCTCCTCCACCTCCTGGCGCGGGAACCGGTCGGCGAGCGCCTGCAGCCCGTCCAGGATGCGATCGTGGATGGGCGTGTAGGACCGGCCCGGCGGCGACGATGGCCCATCGGGCGAGAGGCGAATCAGCTTGAACGCGACGTCGCCCCGGAAGGACGGAACGCGGAGCTCTGCCCTGCCGCCGACGACGCTCACCCGTCGCCGGGCCGTGACCACGCCGTCGTACGTGTCCCAGAACTCGACGCGGTAGCGGCCGTCGGTCAGGCCGGCGAGGTCGACGGTCACCCCGCGGCGCGGCTCGCCGGTCGGCCCGAAGCCTGCCAGCGTATAGGCGGTCTCGAACAGCCAGCCGAGCGCCCGGTCGCGGCCCGAGAGCGCGTATCCCTGGACGGGCGGCGTGCGCGCGAACGACTCGAACAGCTTGACCACCTCGTTCTTCAGCGGCCGCGGGTCCTCGCCGTCGAGGAACCGGCTGATCCCCGTCAGGTGGAAATAGAGATCGTTCTCCCGGACGTACGTGTCCCACCACCAGTTCATGGCCGTCCCCGCCGAGCCGGAGAAGACGCCCATCCACAGGCTGTTGTGCACGTGCAGGCCGTCGGGATCGACCGGCCAGACCGAGTCGGGCGTGAGCTCGAAATACGTCTGGGCGTGGCCGAGCCCGTACTCGCCGATCAGCACCGGCTTGTCCAGCCGGCCCGGCTCCACGTAGCCCATCTGGCTCTCGATCGATTTCATCTGCCAGCCGAAGATCGAGCTGGGGTCGCCGTGGTAGATGTGGACCTGGCAGTAGTCGTGGCTGGGCAACTCGAACGCCTCGCCGGTGTACGACCAGACGTAGCTGGTCGTGACCATCCGATCGGTCGCGTCGATCTGCTTCAGGTACCGGCCCATCTCGTCGTGCCAGGCGGTCACCGCCGCGTCCGAGAACCGGTCGGTCAGGTCCACCTCGTTCCAGAGCTCCCACGCGAAGAGGTTCGGCGAATAGCCGTACCGCGCCACGTAATACCGGACGCGCTTCCGGAACAGCTCGCGCGCGCGGGCGTCGGTGAAAAAGTCCTCCGGGTCCTCGAGGAATCCGCCGCACGCCGCGTTGTACGGGTTCATCGCCCAGTCGGGATTGTAGCGCGTGGAGAGCTGGCCGTGATGCTGGATACACCAGGCGACATAGATGCCGTTCCGCTCGGCCGACTCGAGCATGCGGTCCAGCCGCCAGGCGACCTCGGCGCTGTAGAAACCGAGCCCGTGGTAGTACGGCCGCTTCCGGCTCCGCGACCACTCGATGCTCGTCCCCCGGAAGAAATGGGTGAGCCAGAGCCGCGACCAGTTCGCCCCGTAGTGCCGAAGCGTCGCCATGTACCGGGCGTAATCGACCGACCCGAGATCGTTCGGCCACGCGACGTTCAGCCCGATCGGGACGAACGCACCCCCGTCGTCGAGCTCGAAGTAGCGCGGGTTCTCCCGGCTGGGACGCACGAACCCGCGCCCGCTGCGGCCGGCGACCGTGAACCGGATCTCGCGCGACGCCCCCGACGCCGTCGGCGTCCGCACCACGATCCGGTAGCGGTACTCCCCCTCCTCCCGCGGCGTATACCGGAGCATCCAGCAGGCGGCGTCGCGGTCCGGCTCGACCCGCTCCACTTGCGGCGTATCTTCCTCGCGGACGAGCCGCTCCTCGCGGTCGACCACCTGCCCGGTACACGGGACGTACCAGAACGCGGGGACGGTCTCGCGCCCCCCGGCCGGCGTCTTGACCAGGGCGTCGACGGCCACGCTGTCCGGGTCGTACGGGTTGCGGAAGCTCCAGGTCAGGCCGAACCGGACCTGGTACTTCTCCCATTGACGCCACGTGTCCCTGGTCCGTCGGTCGGTCGGCTGATAGTCCGGCGGCTCGTATGCGCCCGAGCGGAGCTCCTCGATGTCTTCCACCGCCAGCGGCCCCTCGTGGTCGCGCCGGTAATAGGGCGGCGCCCCGGCGATCGCCGCCTCGTCCGGCGGCGGGCCCTCCGCCTCGTCGCTCGTCCACGCCCCCGGTCGGCCGGCGCCGTCGTCGCGCGCGGCGATCCCCACCAGCAGCGCCGCGACCAACAGCCCGGCAATGACACCGGCGAGCGTCAGCCGAATCTCGCCAACTTTCATAGCCAGAGAGGGTACCACGGCCCGGGGACGAAATCAACGCGCGGTTGCCCCAGCGGCGATAACCAGAATGGGGGATTCTTGCTGGCTTCCCCGCCGCAGTGTGAGGAGAGGCCTCGTTGCCCCTGTACCGCTGGCATTCTGCCGGCTGTCCGGCGGGCATCCTGCCCGCCGTTCGCCTCCTCGGGGGCGAGACGCCCCCGGACCAGCCGCCGCGACGGCGGCGTTACACCAGCCAGCCCCCGATCAAAATATCAACTCAGTGACTATCTCAAGAGGTGGGGGCGGACATTCCTGTCCGCCGTCTGGCAGGCAAGAATGCCTGCCCCACCG
>JAWODX010000503.1:0-3498 GCA_046483085.1 Planctomycetota bacterium | reverse complement strand
AACCGGGCGAGGTCGCGGATCCGCGCCTCGGCCTCGCGCCGCTCGGTGATGTCCAGCCCCATGGTGACCATCAGTCCGCGGTCGTCGCTGGCCCGGCGGACGTACGATCCGTGCACCAGCCAGGTGCGGGCCTCGCCCGACTTGGTCCGTACGGTCTCCTCGCTCCGGCGCCGGCGGCTGTCGGTCCGCATGTGCTCGACGCGCAGCTCGGCTTCGAGCTTTTTGGCCTCGTCGGCCGAGACGCCGTAGGCCTTCTGCACCCACTTGCGGTAGGTGGGGATGTCCCGCCGGGTGTAGCCGGTGACCTTGGTGAACGCCTGGCTCAGCGCGAGGACCTCGCCGTCGAGCGCGTGAAGCATGACGGGGATCGGCGCGTCGAGGACGATGCTGCGATATCGCTCCTCGCTCTGGCGAAGCGCCTCCTGGGCCCGCACCCGCTCGGTGATGTCCTCGACCACTACTCCGAAGCCGACAATGGTGTCGGAGGCGTCGCGGACCGGATACCAGCTCTCGCTCCAACGGCGCTCGACGCCCGGTTCCCGCCTGGTTTCGCCGCGGAACTGGCGGCCCTTGACCGGCTCCCCGGTCTCCAGGATTTGTTGAGCCATCTCCCGCGCCGCCGGCGCGAGCTCGGGCACAATGTCCTGGACTGTCTTGCCGAGGTGGTCGGCGACGGGAGTGCCGTTGATCTCGGCCAGCCGTTCGTTCAGGAGCCGGAAGCGCAGGTCGCGATCAAAGTAGGCGAACCCCACCGGCGCTGTACTCACCAGATTCTCGAGCATGCAGCGGGTTCGCACCAGTTCCTGCTCCGCCTGCTTGCGCTCGGTGACGTCGAAGTTGACCCCGGTCATGCGGACGGGGCGGGCGGCGTCGGCGCGGTAGATGCGCCCGCGGCTGGCGAGCCAGCGGACCTCACCGTCCTCGCGGACGACCCGGAACTCGTCGGCGAAATCTGTGCCCGATTCGAGCGCGTTTTCGACGTGCTCTCGCACGCGGGGCAGGTCGTCGGGGTGGATGTAGTCGAAGAAGGTCTCGCCGGTCACGGCCGAGGCGGGGTCGCGGCCGAGGAGGTCGTAGAGGAAGTCGTTCCAGACAGTCTCACCGGTGGGCAAGTCGCGGTCCCAGGTGCCGAGCCCGCCGCCCTCGACGGCCAGCCGCGCGCGCTCCTGCTCCTCGGCCAACGGGGCTTCGGTCCCCGGATCCGGCCGGGGCCGTTGAGCTTCAGCGGTTTGCTGTTCGGCCAGCGCCTCCTGCCCGGGCTTCCCCCCGTCGTCTTCTCGGGAAGGGTCCGGCCCATTCTTCCCGGCCATCGGTCATCTCCTCGGGATCGCACGCCCTGGCGCCGCCGCCGGGCGGTGCTCTGGTCGCCACGGGATTTGCGCGCGGGCCAGGTGGAAGGGTACCGAATCTATGCGCTGTGTCAAGTTCAAACATCGCAGGAACACCGTGCCCCGATCTCCGGCGCAAGCCCGCGGCGCAATGGGCGGAACGGACGAAATGTGTGCACGATGGCGGCGTGGCGGCCCGTACGGTTCGCGTCGCCCGTTTCTTCGCACCGGACCGGATCTTTGTGTAGGGCAAACGCGGGCGCGAAAAGAACGGGAAGCCCTACAGGCGGATGGCACCGGCTGTGATTGCGCCCGGTCGGCCGGACGTTTATTCTCGCGCTGTGAATGCATGCCCTGCCGGACGAGGGAGCGGCGACGCCTGTCCGGCGCGGGGCGCAGGAATGTCTGGCCGCCGTATCGACCCTGGAGAAGAGACTACCTCAGTAGTCGGTGGGGCAGGCATTCCTGCCTGCCAGATGGCGGACAGGAATGTCCGCCCCACCTTTTGAGATAGTTTCCAAGAGGAGATCGATCAATGAGCGACGCCGGGAAGGCGGACAAGCTGGCGGATGTGTCGGCCCACCTGTCGGCCGCGAACGAGAAGGACCTGCTCGCCGCCTGCCGCGAGGCGCTGGACGCCGGCGCCTCGCACGAGGACGTGCTGGCGGCGCTCATCCCGCCGGCGGCGCGGGCGCTGCAGCTCAAGTATCCGACCCCGCACGGGCTGATCGCGCTGACCTGGACGCTGGAGACGCTGCCCTGGCTCGGGGACGACGAGCGCACGACGGTCACGGAGGCATGCGCCCGCTACATCGGCGGATGCCCGAACCTGAACCTCTCATTCGAGGAGCCGCCGGCGCCGGGGACGCCGTACGTCGACGACCCCGCCGAGGGGCTCGACCGCTCGCTCCGGGAGCACCGGGTGTACGACGCGGTGTTCTACGGGCTGCGGCTCTTCGAGGACGGCCCCCCGGCCGACGCGGCGCGGCGCATCCTGGGCTACGCGGCGAACGAGGTGCACGGGCTGGGCCACGTGTTCATCTACACGGCGTGTGCGCTCCGGCTGCTCGGGCGGTGCGACGCGGCACAGCGCCCGCACGTGCTCGCCGCGCTGGCCGAGTTCCTGTCGCGCCGGGCCGAGTTCGACGAGCCGTCGCACCTCTCCGACGAGCGCCCGCTGGAGGGGCTGGTCGCGGGCGCGTTCGAGCGGATCAACATCCTGGGCCACAACGCCATCTTCGCGGCGGAACTGCGCCGGGCGCTCGACGAGTTCCCGCAGCCGATCCGCGAGCATCTCCGCGGGCAGCTCGCCCGGAACATCGGGGATTCGGACGAGACCCTGAGCCGGGCGGCGTATCGGGCGGCGGTCTCGTCGCTGCCGCCCGGCGACGCGCCGCTCGACGCGCTGGTCGGCGCGTTCGAGGCGGGCGACACGCCGGCGGCGCTGAACGCGCTGGCCGCGGCCTGGGAGCACCCGCCGGCCCGGCGGGACCTGCGCAACCGGCTCGTCGTGTTGTTCGCCCGGATCGACACGGCGCAATCGCACTATCTGATCTACCCGCCGGCGACGTTCCGGCTGCTCGACCTGGTCGGGGACCGGGACGCGGAGCTGGGCGTGGCCCAGCTCGTGAAGATGGGAGCGGAGGCGGCGGGTAAGTTCGGCCTGCGGCCCGCGTAGGGCAGAGCGCCACACGATCTGTCGACAGCTTCTACATCGAATTGGGGCTTGCGGTGATACCGCCGCGCGCCGCATTCCGTACAATCGGGCTAGGCTGATCGACTGGAATCGTTCGTTCGCGGAGGTGAACCGAGCAGGTGACCAGGCATGCGGGCAGGACCGGGCACACCGTGCCGGCCGACGGCCGCGCGTTCGCGGACACGTCGCCGGCAACCGGGAAGGAATCGCCGCCGGCCGCCGGCTTTGTGGACCGGCGGAGAGGCGGGCAGATCGGGCTGGAGCTGGCCTCGATCGCCCTGGCCGGGGTTGCCCGCGGCCGGATCAGAGTGGCGGAGATCGTCCGCGCGATCCGCGACCGGTACGATTTCCTCGCGTCGCTGCCGCTCCGCTTCCTCGCCCGCGGCGACCCCCGCCCGGGCTTCGCACTGCCCATCGCCTACTGGGGGGACCGCTGGAACCGGAGCGTCCGCGCCCGGAACGAGCTGACCTACG
>JAWODX010000433.1:0-2537 GCA_046483085.1 Planctomycetota bacterium | reverse complement strand
CGACCGTCGACGTCCGCCTCGAACTCGACGATCACCCCCTGCCCGTTCGGGGTGCTGTTCCGCTCGCGCGGCGGGATCTCGAGGTGCCACGCGGCTCGGCCCGGCTCCCGCTCCCGGATCCGCTGGCCCGGGGCGGAGAAGCACGGCTCGACGGAGAGCACCTGCCCCCCGGGCACGTCGACCGCGAGGTCCATCGGGTGCGGCTCCAGCGCGTCGAACCCGGTGTGCCGGCTCGGCCCGCCGAGGCCGATGATCCGCCATCGGGCGCGGACCGTCCCGCTCTCCGGCGGCCGCCAGCGCCCGCGATGGCAGTACGTGTGCACGACGCGGTTGTCCCGAAGGATCTCGACCCGGTCGAGCGAGCTGCGGCCGGCGACGTCCGCCGCGATCTCGACCGGGCCGGCGCTGCTGAACGCCTCGCCCATCTCGTGCCCGTCGAACGAGACGTCGAGCCGGATGCGATCGCCCGTGACGCCATAGACCCGCCGGCGGCGGAACGCGTCCCAGAGCGCATCGCGGCTCAGGTCGTCGGCCCGCGCCGCCATCAGCCCGCAGCCCCAGCGCGCCGGGTAGAGGCCGTGGCTCTCGCTCGACCCGATCAGCCCGAACCGATGCCCGCGCGCGAGCCCGTCCTGGATCGTCCCACCGGAGACCCGCGGGCCCATGTCGCCGTTCCGGACCATGGGCAGCGGGGCGTCGATCGCCTCGGAGTTGCCGTGCGCCGAGAAGACTTCGGCCATGGGGGAGACGTCGGGGTCGTGGACCGACCAGTCCTTCCCGCGGTCGCCGAGCTGGTAGCCGGTGTGATGGGGGACGGCGATGCCGCCGAGCTCGCGCAGCTCGTCGATCAGGTCGGCCAGGTCCTCGGTCGCCAGCAGGGGGGCGCTGTCGCCGTTGTAGAACACGTTCACGTCGCCCCAGCGCGTGCGGTTCCCGTGCCACTCGTAGCCGGGGAACGCGACGAACTCGCCGGGGCGGTTGAACCGGGCGGCCGTCTCGCACACGGTCTCCCAGTCATCGAGGAACTCGTCCCGCTGCCCCCACGACTCGATCAGCAGGCCGTTCTTCGCGGGATGCACGAAGGGGTAATAGGCGATGGCGAGGAAGTCCAGCCTGCGCGCCGCCTCCTCGAAGACCGCGTCGAGCCGGTCGATGTGACGTGGATGAACGTTCGTGTGCGCGTCGCCCCAGTAGATGTGTCGGCCCATTGTTACCTCCGTTCGATCTGTTCGATTGCCTCGCACAGTTTCGCGCGGACCCACGGGTACGGCTCTTCTTCGAGCGCGGCTTGCAGCGCGGGCAGCGACGCCTCGTCGCGCAGGCGGCCCAGTGCCTCGGCGGCCGCGGCGCGGACGTTCTCGTCGCCCCGATGATCCAGCATCGCCCGGAGCGCCGGCGCGCTCGCCGTGTCGCCCAGCCGGCCCAGCGACTTCGCCGCGTTGACCCGGATGACGCGGGCGGAATGCCGCAGCAGCCGGCGCAGCCGGGGGACGGCGCTCTCGTCGCAGCATCGCCCGGCGGCAAGCGCCGCGACGATCAGCGTGTCGCCACGCCCGGAGTCCAGGAACGGCTTCACCGCCTCGCCCGCTCGTTCGTCGCCGATCTGCCCGAGCAGCCGCAGCAGCGCCCATTGGGCGCCGGAGTAGCTGTGCGGATGGCGCAGGGCTTTTGCCAGCCCGGGCACGGCGTCCTCCGCCCAGCCGCTCTCCTTGGCGATCTGGCCGATCAGGGCGCAGCCCATCGCCCAGTGCCCGCCGCGGACCGCCGGGTTCTGCGGATCGTGCTTCCACGCCGACGTCGTCTCGTCGCTCATGATGTCGAGCAGGATCGGCTTCGCCCGCTTGGGGTCGGTCACGTGCAGCGCGACGATCGCCGCCCGCTTGACCTTCCCCGCCCCGAGCTCGTAGGCGGCCCTCTTGAGTGCGTCGAACGCATTGGGATCGCGGTGCTCGATCAGCTCGACGAGCGCCCGCCGCTGGCGCTTCGCGCTGTCCGACTCGAGCTCGCGGAGGAGCTCGGGGACCGGTCGCAGCGAATCCGGGTCGGGCCGCTGCCAGCGGGCGCGGGTCTCGGCCGCCGGGCGCATCGGCGGCAGGTCGTGGATCGGGCTCGGAGCCTCCTTGACGGCGGTCCGGTTGCCCTCGCCGGGCGCCGGCACGGCGTCGACGGTGATCGAGCGGCAGATGACGTCCTCCCACTTCCGGCCGGCCGCGACGATCTCGTAGGTGTACGGCGCCTGCTCGACCACGGTCACGTTCCGCCGGCCCTCGCCGGCCGGATCGTCCCAGACGTAGGTGACCCGCAGTGCGGCGTCGTCGGCCAGATCGCCCCGAACGGTGATCCGGTTCCGCCCCGGCTGGAGCTGCGGCAGCGAGAAGAGATTCTGCTGCACGTCCGTGGTGAACGCGATGTCGTCGACGGCGCAGTCTTCGGCCTGCTCCCTGGCGATGAGCTCGAGCTTGACGCGGTAGGCGTAGCGGCCGAACGGCGAGGCGAAGTCCTTCGGCGGCCGGGTGCCTTTCCTGATCTCGAACCGG